>NZ_JANEWL010000199.1:0-2170 GCF_028069815.1 Citrobacter sp. Awk 2 | reverse complement strand
CCATGAATAAATAACGCCATGCATCACATTTATTCGCCTTATTTGTTTGTAAAGAAACATTGCATTTATTAATATTTAAATTAAACAATACATAAAATTATCATATGCAACATTACATTAACACTGATTTTGTACGATTTATCAGCGAGTAATTTTGTGATGGCGATCGATTGCGTTCATTTATTCTCGAGAAAAACGTATCGCACAGCGTTTTGTGTTGCTTGTCACAAAACGGGAAATATCCACCAGTGCCTTTTGCCAGATAAAGAACGTTATCCCCGTCAATAAAAGGAAGGTCATTGCTCATTGCGCCCTATCGGGTTACATCATTAACGCCATACTTAAATGCGCTGTCACTTCATGAAGGGGGATTTGCACCCAGCAATGGTTTTCTTCATCACAAAAAGTGACCTCATTGTCGCTACCGTCGATAAGCAAAATAAAACGTGCCCCCTGGCGTTGCGCATTCTTCTGCCGGGTTGATAAGCGTAGCATGGAGCAATCATTGACAATGCTCAAATGCGGGAAATTTCGCCTGAGTCGGCGACCAAGCAGTATTGCCTGATCCCGTGCCCGTTCCTGGCTGGGTATGATGACAACATCGACATGCTTAGCGTAATCGCTGCCTTTTTTCGTAGCGGTGAGCAACTGCATAATCGGCTCCAGCATGAAAGCGAAACCGCATGCAGAGACAGGATGCCCAATTAACCGACTGGCGCTATTGTCGTAACGCCCGCCCCGACACAGTAATTTATTGTGATGCAACGAATCCGCATACCATTCGAAAAGCTGGTCGTTATAGTCATTTACGGGGAAGAGATTTTTATCGTGGGTAAAAGGAATATTCAGTGCAGTCAGTGAGTCGCAAAGATGCGTAAAACGCTGACGGGATTGTAATGACAGGCATGCTTCAAGTTGCGGCGCTTTTTCTGCCAGCCGCAGCATCAAATTATCTTTATCACTCAGTAAACGCTCTGGATGTTGCTCCAGGCAAGCTAACTGCCTGGCATTAAGCAGTGATGCCAGCGGCTGATAGTATTGCTGCAAGTGACGGCGAAATTGAGTGAACTCCTCTACATTGCCTAATGAATTAATTTTGAGTTCGACAAACGGCAACAGTTGTAGCGATTTGAAAAAATCATATTGTAAGGAAATAAGTTCAATCTCAATGCCGATATCTGGATAGCCAAACGCTTCCACACCCAATTGATGAAATTGGCTGATGTTCTGCTGGTTCTGACGACGGAACATTGCCCCCAGATACCATAATCGTGTGCCAATTTGTAAATTCTGATATTGCGATAAAAGCCGTAGACATCCCATCGTTCCATCGCCACGAAATAACGCCTGATGATTAAGCATTAGCTCATCACTTTCACCGGAAAAAGACCTCGTAGCGTTTTCTTCCAACCTTTCAAGAAGCGGCATACGGATCTCCTTGTAGCAATACTGCTGCAATAAATACTCTGCTTTTTTTTCCAGCCACTCCCAGTCCGCGGCGGGGTTCTGGTAATGCTTACGTGGGCGCCCACTTTTCCGTGGCCGCAGATTTCGCTGATATTTTTCTTCCAGTGACTGAGAGTAAGGCGTCGTTGCCAGTAGGCAGTTTTGCACCAGAGATGACTCAATACGCGTAATGACTGCTGGAACAATCATCCCCAGGCAAAAGCGCTGATAGGCACCTGAACGCTGCGCGGCATTTTCTCCGAGGCGCAGGTACTCCTCATGGGGAGTGATCCGCACTTCGGGGGAATCAGCAAAACTATGATGAGGTGTTTCATCTACACAATGGCATTCAACGTATTTTTTTGTCAGCAAGAAATAGGCATTGGGTTCGACGGGGCAGCAATTGTATCGACTATCCCATAGCGTACCATGACGCTGGTGACGGTGGTTGAAGTAGTGGGTGTAACCTTTGGCAATATATTGCATAAAACGCCCGAGGCATTCTTTATCAGGGGCGGACAGAAATAAAAATATTTTCTTTGATGAAAGTGAATACGCATGTAATTTTATTGCATAGATACTCATTGCGGTATCGACGCATTGATAAAAATACTGGTAATCTTCTTCACCTTTAAAAATAGTTTCATCATTATGCCCGCACAATTGCACGAGGTGAGGAATTCCATCGATAAATAATCGGTTTTTTCGTGGCATAGGAATAATG
>NZ_JANEWL010000198.1:0-2247 GCF_028069815.1 Citrobacter sp. Awk 2 | reverse complement strand
ACTATAAATAATGACTCTATACTTCCCCCACCCATAATAAAAAATAAGGATTGACTGAAAAGAAGAAACTAGTAGATAGAGCAAACCATACTGATGGTACCTGGCATTATTTCAATGCTGACTACGATTCGTATATTAATAAGTACAAAATCTGTTATGCTTATAACGTCCTATTTAAAACCAAGTACTGACACAAAACTAATAGTGATCAGTCCATTTCTTATGAATTTTTGGAAATGCATATAGATAGATTACATATCCAATGCATGCAACAATAAGCGAGATACTACCCCAACAGAATCGGTTCACTTGTTCTGATGCAAAAAAGAACCACCATGAAAGAATTAGCCCCACAAAAACCAGCGTTGCACCAGCGGCACAAATAATATTAAAAACAATAGAAATAACATTTATTTTAAAATTCATAACTCACCAAAGAAGTATTTGCAAATCCTCTTGAACTCTTCTGGATTGTATTCATCAATGGCGCATGCCAATTCAAAAGGCTTTACTGTATCTTCAACAAGGAAATATAAAAGATCTAAGTCCCCTGTGTTTTTTAGTTTATAAAAAATCTCAGGATTTCTTCCCCGCAAATATCGTGACGTATAAATAGCACGTGATGCTTCGGCACCAACCGAAAGTAATGATCCAATGACTGTCCCCGCAAACAGTGCAGTAGTTGCTCGTTCCGAAATCACATATCCCAGCTTCACACCGGTTAATTGTGAAAAAAACACTTTCCCCACACTATTGCCAGAAATTTGCAGTCCCACAGAAGACATATCAACCCTAGAAACAAAATCATCTATAAATGGTTTAATAACCTTATAAATAGTTTTATCGTTAAAAGTCACTTTTTAATCAGTGTTGCCAACCGAAATTTATCATCCTGATTCTCTCTGCGGTGTTCAGTGTCTATAAAATCATAGCCAAGATAGGCAAGGCTGACGGGTAAGGAAATAACACCTTTCGCCACGGCGCCGATAAACCCGGATCCATCGATATTAATGGCCTCAAGCATATCTCTGGCAATCTCTTTTGCACTATCCATAATTGTTACCCTTTAGATAAGCCTGTTAATAAAACTCCCGCCCGATGTCCTCTTCCTCACTCCAACCCAGTGTCAGGCTGTGCGGCTTCTGCTTCTCCGCCATGTGGGTCAGCAGCTGCTGGCTAAACACCGGAAAAATTTGTTGATTGAGCATACTGTCGACGTAGTGCTCGGCAGCAGACAGGTGCTGGCCAGTGCCTCATACAGCTCTCATCAATATATGTGGTCAGGTCGTAGTAACGATGTTGGCGGTAAGAGCTGCTGGTCACGTGAGCCACTGATACGCTTAAAATGCGTCACCACGCTCAAGGTGACGCGGGCGATAATGGTACACATCACCGTAGGTGTTCCTCTCCCCATCACCTCGGGTCATGTCCGCTGGCACCGAAGTCAGGACGTTCTGGGCTTCACGGTGGTTATAGTCACTAGCCGTAACCGAACGCTCCACCACGTTATGCCAGACATGTACATCCCACACTGAGTTGGCCGCATTGTCATTCGCCCCTGACGGGCTGTTCAGGGGCAATTTCTTACCAAACGTCCAGGCACTCTGCTTGTCCGCGAAGTGCACCACTTCAGTTTGCGTGTCCGGGTGCAGAGTGAAGAAGTAGAAAATCCCCACCTCGGCCAGCAGGCGTTCGATGAACGCAAGGTCACTTTCCTGGTACTGGTTTATTTGTTCTCGTTTTGGGTAGGTTTGTTTAAGCTTGAATTCATATTCCCACCCCTTCAAACCATGCTCGCCAAGAATTTGTGCTACCACTTCCGGCACTGATTTGTTGACGAAGAATCGGTGAGTACGAAACTGCTTATCCAGTAAGGATATAAAAGGTTCCAGAATAATTTCATACGCAACCTGATTGCGTGAACCGGTCAGGCGTCGGAAATTGGTCACCACACCATGAACAATTTTACCGACAACAGAATTAAATAGTTCCCCCACCCCCATGCTCAGTGTAGCGGTTTTACTTAACATCATTTCAGCCGTAAGGTCCGGATGTGAACTGGTAAAACGAATGGTATAATGATAGAGAGCACTCATTTGTTCTAAACCATCAAAACGTTCCACATCCAATGGATAAGGGCAGGAAGGAACATCCAATTTATAGCGATTAAGGATACCCTCTGTTATTTTAAATATACTTCCCATTTCTACAACTCCTGTCCCAGGTCAGAATGATATTAAATAAAAT
>NZ_JANEWL010000197.1:0-2284 GCF_028069815.1 Citrobacter sp. Awk 2 | reverse complement strand
TAGTAACGTCGTAGCGTGAAATATAAAATTTAATATTGGATAAAATTCAACAAGACACCATTCCTGGCTAATGATTATGATGTTGCGGAAATCAATATAACAATTTTTGTGAAACAGAGAGGCGACTCTATCGTTTTACAGGGGTACAACAACGCTCCTCTGGCAATAAAGATTACCCTTCCAAACAGGTAACTCAATGAATAAAAATATCATTCTCATCTCCGGGATGCTCTTTTCGACTGTCGGGCATGCCAGCGCACTCTATTTCTATGAAACAGGAACCGAGGATACCGCACTGGCGGGGGCAGGTCAGGCCGCGCGCGCTCAGGATGCCGCAACCTTGCTCACTAATCCCGCCGGAATGACACGTTTACCCGATCATATGGTGACCACAGGATTGCAGGCAATGGGTGGTGATATTCCTTACACACTCAATAACGCGTCTGTCGAACAGCAAAGTCCCGGCAATGCCATGAAGGTATTCCCTAATGCCAGTCTGTTTTACACCCAACACCTGAACGATACCGTTTCTGCGGGAATTGGATTGTATAGCAACTATGGCCTCGGTATTGATTTTGGTCACTGGGCAGGCGATCGACTCATTAAAAAAAGTACGATGGTTGCGATGACGCTAAGTCCAGGTGTGGCATGGAAACTGAGTGATAGAGTGTCCGTTGGTGCCGCAGCCGGGCTCAACTACGGTTTTCTATCTCTGACCCGGAATAATGATGGCAATGATCAGACACAACACGACCATGACTGGGCGATGAACTATCATCTTGGCTTATTAATGGATTTAACCGATCAAACCCGTGCAGGTATTACCTGGACCAGCAAGACAGACTACCATTTCAATATTGATGGTAAGGTACGATTCCTGAACCAGCCCAATCTTGAGTATGATTTGCCGTTCTCTACCCAGGTGCATGCACCACAACAGGTGATGTTTAGCCTGGTTCACGATATTAATCAGCAGTGGTCGGTGATGGGCGATCTTGGCTGGCAGGACTGGAGCCAGTTTGGTAGCCCGCAGATACAGGTTAATGGTCATACAAGCGATCGAACAAACCGGCTTCAGGACACATGGCATACCGCGTTGGGTGTGCAATATCGTCCCGATGAGCAGTGGCGCATAAATGCAGGCGTCGCATTTGACAGTTCACCGTACAAAACGCAAAACGATGTCGCACTTTCATTACCAACCGGCGATGAATGGCGTTTTGCCACCGGAGCGCAGTACCAAATTACCCCGGCCAGCAATGTCGGGTTTGCAGTCGAATATTTGCATATGCAGTCGGCGAACGTAAAATCAGATCCGTTTGCCGGTGAATACAAAAATCCGTGGCTATGGTTTGCCAGTGTTAACTACAGCTATCAGTTCTAGTATTTGGTTGCTTTCCGCGCATTATCAATAATCACCACGTTGAACTATCTCCCGTCATATTTTCGTCTAGCACGCGCGGTATAGCTACATTTTTACCCATATCAGGCTATCTGCTGGTGGCCTTTTCCATTTGTTCTAATTGGGGTCAGTTTGGATATCGAAAATTATTGTACGTTAAGATTGTTTTTTGACCACTAAGATGTGAGAAAACCGCTCTCTGAGCGGATTCTCGTATCTTGATGGGCGATGCTGAGAGCACCGCTCAAACGATCTTAAAAAGATCCTTCTGAATCTTTGATCTTAATAGTATATGTTTTATCAAATTCCCCACCTGTCGCTACATTAGTGCCAAACAATCCGCCTGATACTCTTACGGTGACGATCCCCGGCTTTACTGGTACTCCCTGAACCCTGACGCAATTGTGAGCTGGAGAATCATTACAATACCTTAAAGTTAATCCTGTATCGGATGGAGTTATTTCACCTACGAATCGTTCTAATAGTAGTCATTCATCTGTTGCATTTGTTCAAGCTTGGTTAAAGAGGCATACACCTGATTAGTCTCACTGTGAACATCAAATATATCACGCGATTTAACATCCTGAAGATATTCACTTTTTAGTGATATCGCAATATTGTCAATTTGCTGTTTATTTTTTTGATATAACGATCTGTACAGTTCAGGATTAGCAGGTGGTGATGTGGCTTCCTGTTGTACAACTGGAATAATCATGTTGTTAATTTTGCTCACCGGTGCCGGTGGTGCCGAATTACAGGCAGAGAGTGTGCCAATGAAAAAGATAAAGTAGAGTTTGCGCATGTGCTTTATATAGACAGTAAGTGGATGCCTGCCATTATCTTTTTTAACAGGTGTGCGTCCACAACTATGATGTTTAAAAA
>NZ_JANEWL010000196.1:0-2307 GCF_028069815.1 Citrobacter sp. Awk 2 | reverse complement strand
CTATTTAGATTGACCGATACCCCCATACTCTTCAAATCATTAATGAATTCTAACGGTTCAACATAGATCGCTTGTCTATAAACACCTGGTTTGGCTCTGTTTTCCGTATATTGCTTCAGACAGGCAACAACTGGTAAAGCTGTCAGTCCATAGGCATCACCATGTGATATTGTTATCTCGATCTCTTCATGGGAACCCTCACCACGAAGATGCAATAATGCAAAACGTTCATTATTACATAGCATTTTCAATGTAAAAGCGAACATTCTTGCGACTAACCTAATGAATTTAGGTGATATTTTTACCAGAAAGAGAAATATTGGCATCATGATGTAGTCAATAAAGACTCCAAAACCAGCAGCGAAGAATCCAGCATTCTTCAAGGTTGGTATATATGACGTGAGAAACCGCATTTCATCTAGGTCTATAGGGAAAAAGTGCTGATTTTTATCTCTTAAAGAGAAGCGCACTATCTTCATTCCGGTACACCACTTCCCTTCTTCTAAAAAACACATCTTGGTGGACAGTACATCTTCCATAAACGTGATCATTGCCTGTTCTGAGAGAGTTTTCTCTCCCCAGTCAACGCCGAATGAACTATAAACATTAATTGTCGACAGACCTGGCGATACTTTCTCTGCAAACCTCGCCATAGCAGCTGGGATGCCTGGGTGATAACCTCCATCGGTAATATAAACAATACCAGCTTCATGGATCTTTTGCTGATAAGACTCTAATATCAGACGCTTTCGATCACTGCATAAAAAAATATCCAGACAATCTGTTTTTGTGTCTAATGCAGCATCGATCACACTAGGTAGTTTTTCAGCCGAGCTGATGGCAATAACTACCATATCTATACTTTTAAAAGCTAAATTAAGAGAAAGCGAGTTGTCTAAGGATACTGTGAAGAAAGCAGGAGAGACCGTCGACACAGATTCTAACTCCTGTTGCAGTTGCTCTAGCCGGTTGTTATCCCGGCCGATCAATACCACATCATGGACACCATTCTCAATTAAAGTTAATGCGATCGTTCTCCCCGCCCTTCCGGTTGCTCCAAGAATACCGATTCTCATTTCCATCCCTCTTTGACATGTTTGTAAGAATTCATGAACCCAACAAAAACCCATCATATGTTACTTTTGTTGCTAACAACACTATCCTACTGTAAATACTCCTTTTTTAGTTACATTCAACTTTTGAGTGCCCTGTCAGAATTACCCTGGCCCAAAATACGTCCTCTCGAGAACTTATTATCTAGAGGTTTTCTGTATCTATCAGTGTCTTCCCCTGTTATGGTAGGTAGTACTTTTCAAACACCACTCAGCGCCTTTATGATGACTCATTTAAAATGAGAGGATTTCCGTATGAGTGTGCCTCAAACGAAAGCTGAATTACTTTTCGCCATTGATAAAAGCTTCAGTAAATTAATTAGTTACCTTAAAGTAATCCCGCCTGGAATCACAATAGATAACTCAATGGATGGGCACGCAAAAGGAACGAAGATGAGTGTCCGTGACCTTGTTTCGTATCTAATAGGATGGAACTCTCTTGTTGTAAAGTGGATCACTTCCGATGCAAAAGGTTTGCCTGTCGATTTTCCAGAAACAGGTTATAAATGGAACCAACTTGGTCTTCTTGCACAAAAATTTTACTCAGATTACAGTGAGTTAGGTTATGATTTATTAATAGCTGAACTTCATACTGTAAAAAATGAAATTGTGAAAATTATTGATGAGCGAACCGATGACGTTTTATATGGAAGGCCATGGTACACAAAATGGACGATGGGGAGAATGATCTCATTTAACACATCCTCACCTTATTCCAATGCTAATGGAAGATTAAGAAAATGGGCAAAAAGCAATAACATCATTTTAAAGTAATCATTTAGCGTGAAATTATATAAGTGGATAACCTCTCTGCGTCCACATTTTCAATTTTTCCATGTCGTGACTGGTTGATTCCTCGTTTCTTCATGAAGGTGTAAGTTCTATGAACGTAACAGTCGGCATAGCAAAATACCTCCAGCCATCACTGGCCGTAAACTGTTATATACCAATGTTGAATAATGCAGCTATAACCGTCACAAAACTACTGTACAGGATACGTCATCGAGTTTCGGATGGCAATGAAGAGGCGCTGAACAGTAAGTCAGACTACTGACAATAAAAGCGAGAGGATACTGGAGTAGCGCCATTTCAAGTTGGGATTGATGTTGCACTATCGAAATCTGAATACGACATTCAGAGTCTTCCTACCATAATCGAAGAAGAGCATTAGCATAAAAACCATTAAGTAAGAATT
>NZ_JANEWL010000195.1:0-2311 GCF_028069815.1 Citrobacter sp. Awk 2 | reverse complement strand
CTATAATAATTTAATTCTGGTCGCTGCATCGACCTGATGAAACTCATCTGACACTAAGAATATCAGAATACCTGGTGGTATAACGTGGTGACAACATTTCTCTCTTCATCGCCCATTGTTGCTGAATCCCCTGTCCGGCGAAATAAAGCGCCCCTCTGCCTTCCTTTGCATTCAGATGATCCAGAACTTCCATCAATTTCTCACTACCCCGGCGCGGCGCATTATCATCGAACAGATTCAACTGGGCTATACCCTGACTGAAGAAGTCTCCCAGCATGATCCCCGCTTTCTGATATCGATGTCCGTCTTTCCATATTGCATCCAGGCTTCGCGTCGCTGCTGCAATAATGTCCCGGCTGTCCTGTGTCGGGGTGAGCAGTTTCACTGATGCGCTGTTACCGTAGTACTGTTCGTTCAGCGCAAAGGGTGACGTTTTGACAAAGGTCGATATGAAGCGGCAATACTGATGCTCTCCACGTAACTTTTCTGCGGCGCGCGACGCATAACTGCAGATGGCCTGCCGCATAGCGTCATAATCGGTAATGCGCTCCCCGAATGACCGGGAACAGACAATTTCCTGCTTTACTGGCGCAAACTCCTCCAGTTCAAGACAGGGTTCTCCACGAAGCTCGCGCACTGTTCTCTCCAGGACAACATTGAAGTGATTACGGATAAAACGGATGTCAGTATCTGCCAGATCAAGAACCTTTTTGATCCCCATAGCCTCCAGCTTCTTGCCAATTCGTCGCCCTATACCCCAGACCTCATCAACCGGAAGTGCAGCCATAAGCTTACGCTGGCGTTCGAGGTTTGATAAATCCACCACGCCTCCCGTCTGTTTCTGCCATTTTTTAGCGGCGTGATTTGCCAGCTTGGCCAGCGTTTTTGTCTGAGCAATACCAACGCCAACAGCCAGGCCCGTATTTTGATAAACCGCATCTTTTAACTCACGCCCAAAATCCTCCAGAACGCGGCAATTCCTCACGCCGGAAACATCACAGAAAGCCTCGTCTATCGAATAAATTTCGCATCGTGGTGATAATGCCTCCAGCGTGGCCATTACCCTACTGGACATATCCGCATACAGTTCATAATTGCTGCTGAAGCAAACAACACCACATCGGCGGAATAAGTCCTTTTGCCTGAAATACGGGTCTCCCATTTTCACACCTATCGTTTTGGCTTCAGCGTTACGGGCAATAACACAGCCATCGTTGTTTGAGAGAACCACAACCGGCCTTCCCTTCAGGTCTGGCCGGAATGCAGTCTCACAACTCGCATAAAACGAGTTCACATCAACCAGAGCAAACATGTTCAGCTTGCCGCTTTCACGATAAACGTCACAACGCCAAAAATATCCAGCGTATCTTCGCTGTTTATCCTGATGGGCGCATAAGCACTGTTTTCAGGAACAAGCATAACAACCGGGTTTAACTGCAGACGTTTAACTGTAAACTCGCCATCAATGGCGGCAATCACAATGTCCCCATGTACAGGCTTTCTTGATCGATCGACGACCAGCAAATCGCCATTACCGATACCCGCGCCGATCATGGAATCGCCAGATGATTTTACGAAATAGGTCGCACTTGGGTGTTGCACTAACAGCTCGTTGAGATCAATACGTTTCTCAACATAATCCTGCGCTGGTGAAGGAAATCCGCATGGAACCAAATCGCCAAATAAGGGAAGCGCAACTATCTGACGTAGTTCGACTGGTGAATAAAACTTCATAATAAACTCACTCGCATTGATACTGTTTATATATACAGTATATACTGTCATTATACACAGTAAAGAGGAGCTAAAGCATGTTTGTGGAACTCGTTTATGACAAAAGGAATTTTGATGGTCTGCCCGGTGCAAAAGACATCATTCTGGGCGAACTGAGTAAGAGGGTTCACCGGATTTTCCCGGATGCTGATGTCCGGGTAAAACCGATGATGACACTGCCGGCGATCAACACTGACGCCAGCAAGCATGAGAAAGAGCAGATAAGCCGTACTGTCCAGGAAATGTTTGAAGAGGCTGAGTTCTGGTTAGTTGAATCTTAACAAACAACCGTAGCTACATATGGCAAAAAACTCTGTAATGATGAAGTTACGCCCACTCTTAATCCCGGTATTAAAAAGTAGGCGTGCTACCCGTTTTTAATACTAAGCAGGCACTGGAACGTTAAAGACACCCTCGTAGTCAGCTGTGTCAATTAACGGTTTTATGCTGGAGTAGTAGTTTTGCCACTCAACTAGTTTGGCACGGGACTCTTCAATAAAACCAGCCATAGCGTTAGATTCCTGGATTTTCGTAATGG
>NZ_JANEWL010000194.1:0-2413 GCF_028069815.1 Citrobacter sp. Awk 2 | reverse complement strand
GTTAAAGATTACTACATTTAAGCTTGTATGTTCGGTATAAATTTAATAAATCTTAAACAAACAGTACATCAGATTAGACCGAAATGTAGTCTCCAGCCAACCCATAAAGACCCTGTAGAGAGCAAGTATGCTTGGAAAATGGGGGAGTGTCAATATAGATAGAGGCATGCCCCTTGTTAGAGTCAGTCAGGGAACATACTATAAAAGTTACTGACCCTGGTCCCAAATTCGGTGCAATAAGAACTCATGATCTTCGTCTTTTCGAATACTTCAGATGAATTCAACCGCAGTCCTGCCATTTAATGATTAATACATCCTATGATGATTATATTCTCTGCGCCACTTAACCGAGTTTGTCCTGCGCTTCTTCCAGCAAGAGAAACCAGTGAATGTTCAGATATCCCCTCTAGCCGCCGTAAAATGACGCCATAAACGGGTTAGCTGTCGGTTTTCCGGGGCAGGTGAAGTCCATAGTGACACCGTGTTCATACACCCATTTATCCAGACTTTTTGAGGTAAACTCGCTGCCATTATCACTCTGAATACGCACCGGCAGGCGCTTACCCAACACCCGGTAGTGCCATTCGTTAAACAGACTCTATGACACGAAATCCTGGCTCTAGCACCAATCCATGCCCATCAGGACCGAACGCTGGTCACCACGTACAGTATTAACATGTCGGTGGGAGTACTTTCTGCGCAGGTTAAGCCTTCCCGGACAATAAATCCTTTTGGTTACCTACCGATATCGCGCGAACAGCCGTCGCGTATTCGTGTTTCCGCAATTTCCTTAATGCGCGGGTTATTGCTCGATCATCACGCCGTTCTGCCAGTGATAGGCAGTGCGACTCTACATCAGCAACCTGCCCCCGACGGACGCTTACAAGATATGTTTCCAGCAGAAAACGTACCGCCAGGCGCTTCTTAGCCAGTCTCAGAGTATTTACCTCAATGCCTCCTGCAGCCCCCTTATCCAGATTTAGATCAGCCACCTGTTTCTTCAGCCGCGGTTTTTCATCCTCCAGTTGTCGCAGATACCGCAGGTCCACCACGCCCATGCTGGCGAATTTATTCTTATAATTATAAAAGCAGCCTCAAAAGTACCCATCTTTCTGCAGACCTCCCCGGCACAGGTGCCGGTTACGGTTCGTTCCAGCGCAAACACATTCCAATCGCTAATATAACGTCTCACTGTGAGGTGAAAGAAAGACCGAATAGTTCAGTTTAGACTAACGCTGTTTTAGGTAAAGAGACCAGTGTTCACAATCAGGCCCGACGAGGGTAGAGGCAGTGGAGTAGGCCTGCTGATAAGGACAGAAATCGTCTACCAGAGATGACACATCAAAGAGTACTAAAGTAAAAAGTGGTTTATTCAACAAAGTTAGCAAGGTATAATGTATAACAGCTATAAATGCTGGGAAATGCATAAATTTTCTACAGAAAGGACTCAATGATAACAATCAGATAACAATCATTCACCAGGCGTTGCATTAGTGCACAAAGAGGATTTTCCGGGACCAGTAAGTGTTCGGCTAAGTGAGATTATCACGTTAGCGCCGTCAGAATCTTACTGGAATTATGAGTACGATATAGCTTGTAATCTTACTCAATTAAATTAACCTGGATCATCGCCTTGAGTAAGGCACAAGTGAAGTTGCCGTAAAGTGACAATTTCCAAATACCGCAGAAATAATTTATGCCTGTCAGGAATGAGGATATATGGTTGTTTTATCCATAATTAGTGGGCACTTGAATGAAACTAATAATACAAATTCCATGTTTTAATGAAGCAGAGACCCTACCAGTAGCACTTGCAGCATTACCACGCACGGTTCCAGGTTTCAGTTCAGTAGAATGGCTCATTATTGACGATGGAAGTTGTGATAACACGGTAGACGTTGCAAAAGCACATGGCGTCGATCATGTCGTTAGGCATACAGGAAATAAAGGGCTTGCCAGAGCCTTCATGACCGGATTAGAAGAATGCTTAAGATTGGGGGCTGACGTCATTGTCAATACTGATGCCGATAACCAATACAATGCTGATGATATCCCCGCTTTGATCGCGCCTATTCTACAACATCAGGCAGAGATCGTTATTGGCGCTCGCCCGATAGCAACTATTGAACACTTTTCCCCCATAAAGAAGATGCTACAGAAGTTGGGTAGCTGGGTTGTGCGTAGGGCAAGTAAAACAAATATACCCGACGCTCCGAGTGGTTTTAGAGCAATAACACGCTCTGCGGCTCAGATGATTATGGTGTTTAATGACTATACATACACGCTGGAAACCATTATTCAAGCAGGTCAAAAAAATATAACTGTGGCATCAGTACCGATCAGGGTCAATGGTGATCTCCGTCCCTCGAGGCTGGTAAAAAGCATCCCCTCTTATATAAAATCTAGTATATTT
>NZ_JANEWL010000193.1:0-2466 GCF_028069815.1 Citrobacter sp. Awk 2 | reverse complement strand
GTATAATCTTCTTTTGTTAAATTTAATTTGTATAAGTTAAAGGTCAATATGATGAAGTCTGCAATTATTACTGGTATTACTGGGCAAGATGGTGCGTACCTGGCTGAGTTGCTGCTGGGCAAAGGCTATAAAGTCTATGGTACTTATCGTCGTACTAGCTCTGTTAATTTTTGGCGTATCGAAGAATTAGGTATTAAGAAAAACCCTAACCTGCACTTGATTGAATACGATTTAACCGACCTTTCTGCCAGCATTCGCTTGCTCCAGACTACGGGGGCATCCGAGGTTTATAACCTTGCGGCGCAAAGCTTTGTTGGCGTTTCATTCGACCAGCCGGTCACTACTGCAGAAATCACCGGTATTGGCCCTGTTAACCTACTTGAAGCCATCCGCATTGTTAATCCTCAGATCCGTTTTTATCAGGCATCAACGTCTGAAATGTTTGGTCTGGTCCAGGCCGTTCCGCAGAAAGAAGATACTCCATTCTATCCGCGCAGCCCATATGGCGTAGCTAAACTGTATGCTCACTGGATGACCGTGAACTACCGTGAGAGCTATAATATTTTTGCATCAAGCGGAATCCTGTTTAACCACGAATCACCATTACGTGGTCAGGAATTTGTAACGCGTAAAATCACTGATTCTGTTGCAAAAATTAAGCTTGGTAAACTTGACGTTCTTGAACTCGGCAATATGGACGCTAAGCGTGACTGGGGTTATGCCAAAGAGTATGTAGAAGGAATGTGGCGTATTCTGCAGGCAGAAAAACCAGATACCTTCGTACTGGCAACTAACCGTACAGAGACTGTGCGCGACTTCGTCAGCATGGCTTTCAAAGCTGCTGGATTTACACTGCGTTTTGAGGGTAAGGACGAGGAAGAAGTGGGTATTGACTCCGCAACTGGAAAAACGTTGGTTCGTGTAAATCCAAAATTCTTCCGTCCTGCTGAAGTCGATCTATTAATCGGTAATCCAGCTCGTGCAAAAGAAATTCTGGGGTGGGAGCCAAAAACTTCGCTGGAGCAGTTGTGCCAGTTGATGGTTGAGGCTGATTTACGTCGTAACCAGCAAGGGTTTTCATTCTGATGTTCGGTGCCGGCAAACATGCTCTGGTGACAGGGATTAATGGTTTTACCGGCCGCTATGTGGCAGCGGAATTATCCGCTGCCGGATATCGGGTATTTGGTATTGGCGCAATGCCTTTTGATCAACCAGATTATTACCAGGTTGATCTAATGGATACTGCGAGATTGCAGGAGGTTATTCAGTTCATACAACCAAACGTTGTTATACATTTGGCCGCTATCGCTTATGTAGGGCATGGTGATGCAGATGCTTTCTACAACGTCAATTTACTTGGAACGCGCAATTTATTGCAGGCTTTGAGTGCCTGTAGCGCGATCCTGGATGGTGTGCTTCTCGCCAGTAGTGCTAACATTTATGGAAATGGTACCGCCGGGCAACTGAGTGAATCTGCGGCAGCAAATCCAGCGAACGATTATGCCGTTAGCAAGTTGGCCATGGAGTATATGTCTCGATTGTGGATGGATAAACTCCCCGTATTCATTACGAGGCCATTTAACTATACAGGTGTTGGTCAGGCGGAAAACTTCCTTTTGCCAAAGATAGTTAAACACTTTAAATCAAAATCACCGACGATCGAGTTAGGTAACATTGATGTTTGGCGCGATTTTACGGATGTTCGTGCACTAAGCCATGCTTATGTCAAATTATTACAGGCGAAACCAGTTGGCGAAGTTATTAACATCTGCTCTGGTCGCACATATTCACTGAGAAAAGTTATTGAACTTTGTGAAAAAATAACCGGACACCATCTGACCATCCAAATTAATCCAGAATTTGTCCGAGCAAATGAAGTTAAGACACTTAGTGGGGATCCATCGAAACTACAATCATTTATTCCAGATTGGAATGTCCCACCACTCGAAGATACCCTGCGCTGGATGTTGGAAAACGAGTAATGAAAGTCATATTTGGAACTGATGCGATAAAATATCCATTAACAGGTATCGGTCGCTATGCATTTGAGTTGGCTAAATGTTTATCTGATGCTCCAGAAATATCCGAATTACTTTTTTTAAATGGGCATCGACTCACTCAGCAAATGCCTGTGGCTAAAGAAAATAGCTCTTCTACGGAAGGGCTTAAAAGTTTAATAAAAAAGAGTCGACTGGCTTCGGAAGTATATCGGCTTACAGCACCGTGGTTGAAGACAAATGTCTTGAGAGATCATAAGGATGCGATTTATCATGGGCCGAATTTTTATCTGCCACCCAGGGTAGACCGCTGTGTTGTCACGTTTCATGATCTTTCTGTTTTTACTTTTCCGCAATGCCATCCTCCTGAGAGAGTTAGGTATATGCGTAAAGAACTTTTACAAACGGTAAAGCGAGCATCAGTATTTATTACAGACTCTGATTTTACCAGATTGGAACTGATTAATTA
>NZ_JANEWL010000192.1:0-2477 GCF_028069815.1 Citrobacter sp. Awk 2 | reverse complement strand
AAATTAAACACTGTTTCGTTTTTCGCTAGAAGATGAGCGTGATAGCCTTTGATTATTGAATTATGTTCATCATCAGCATGCAACGATTTTAAAACCAATCAGCGATCAAATATGCAGAACACTTTTCTGCACATTAATATATTATTAGCCGAGGATTTATGAAACTTAATAAAGTAGTTGGTTATATGGTTATGGCGGGTGTGTGTTCTGCATCGTTAATATCACTTCCTGCGATGGCACAAGAGGTGGCGAAAGAGGCCACGGCACAGACTAAAAGTGCGAATGATGCGTTGTACGGACAACTCCCGTTCACGGATAAAACCGATTTTTCTAATGCTCACAAAGGCTTTATTGCGCCACTGCCACAAGAATTGATTAAGGGGAAACAAGGGAATACCGTCTGGAATCCGCAGCAGTACGCCTTCATTAAAGAGGGCGATAAAGCGCCGGATACGGTGAATCCGAGCCTGTGGCGCCAGTCACAATTGATCAATATCGGCGGCTTGTTTGAAGTCACTGATGGCGTTTATCAGATCCGCAATCTGGATCTTTCGAACATGACCATTATGGAAGGTAAAGAAGGGATTACCGTTATTGACCCGCTGGTTTCGGCAGAAACGGCTAAAGTAGGAATGGATATCTATTACCAGAATCGGGGCAAAAGACCTGTTGTTGCTGTTATTTATACCCACAGCCATGTTGACCATTACGGCGGTGTGCGTGGTGTTGTCGATGAAGCTGATGTGAAATCCGGCAAAGTAAAAGTATATGCACCGGCTGGCTTTATGAAAGAAGCCGTGTCGGAAAACATTATGGCGGGGAATGCGATGAGTCGCCGCGCCAGCTATATGTATGGCAACCTGCTGAAGCCCGATGCAAAAGGTCAGGTAGGCGCGGGCCTTGGTACGACAACCTCCGCCGGCACGGTAACGTTGATTGAACCCACTAACTACATCACTCATACCGGACAGAAAGAAGTTATCGATGGTCTGACTTATGACTTTATGATGGCCCCGGGTTCGGAGGCACCGTCAGAAATGCTGTGGTATGTGGAAGAAAAGGGGATGATTGAAGCGGCGGAGGATGTCACACATACCTTGCACAACACTTATTCACTGCGCGGCGCGAAGATCCGCGATCCGCTGGCATGGTCGAAATATATCAATGACGTCATTACTCGCTGGGGGGGTAAAGCGAACATTATTATTGCTCAGCACCACTGGCCAACCTGGGGGAATGACAATGTGGTGAAGTTAATGAAGAGTCAGCGTGATATGTACCGTTATATTAACGATCAAACTTTGCGCATGGCAAACCAGGGGCTGACCCGCGATGAAATCGCCGCCAATTTCAAATTGCCATCCGGTCTGGCAAAATCATGGGCCAGCCGAGGGTATTACGGTTCAGTGAGTCATGACGTGAAAGCAACATATGTCTTTTACTTAGGCTGGTTTAACGGTAACCCGGCAACCCTCGATGAACTGCCGCCTGTTGATGCAGCGAAAAAGTATGTCGACTACATGGGGGGAGCGGATGCCATTATGCAAAAAGCAAAAGCTGACTATGCTCAGGGGAATTACCGCTGGGTGGCGCAAGTGACTAACAAGATAGTCTTTGCCGATCCGCATAATAAAGACGCGCGCAACCTGGAAGCCGATGCACTTGAACAGATGGGGTACCAGGCCGAGTCCGGCCCGTGGCGCAATTTCTATCTGACCGGTGCACAGGAATTACGTAACGGTGTAGTGAAAGGTGCGACACCCAATACGGCCAGTCCGGATACGGTTAAAGCTATGTCGCCAGAGATGTTCTTTGATTATCTGGCGGTACATATCAATGGTGAAAAAGCGGCAAATGCGAAAGCAGTCTTTAACGTTGATTTGGGGAGCGATGGCGGAAAATATAAGCTGGAACTGGAAAATGGCGTGCTTAACCATAGCGCTAATGCACAGGCCAGCGATGCAGATGCTTCCATTGTTTTGAACCGTGCAACCCTCAACAAAATCATTCTTAAGAAAGAGTCGCTGAAACAGGCGAAAGAGAAGGGCGAAGTGACTATTACCGGCAACCAGGCTAAAGTTGATGAATTCCTCAGCTATTTAGATAGTTTTGATTTCTGGTTTAATATCGTAACACCCTGATTTTAGAGATAAATGATAAGACCCGCCATAACAGGCGGGCTTTTTATTCTCTGGGGTTGTGCTTGATTCAAGTCCATTAGCAATGGGTGTTCAAAGATGCTGTGTGCGCATTTCTACCTTAGAGGGTCAAGTGGGTAGAAAGGTCATCATGGTATATGCCATTGATGGCAAGGCCAGGGCGTTCGGTTTGGTATGCATTAATTGAATTCAACTTATGTTGAGAAAAAATCTAGTTCATTGCTTAAGTGATAGTTAACATACTGTATTTAAGAAGTATTTCAGACATCATAAACTTATACAATTCATGAACTAACAATGTTGTTCATAGGATATTTG
>NZ_JANEWL010000191.1:0-2531 GCF_028069815.1 Citrobacter sp. Awk 2 | reverse complement strand
GAATAATTTCACTTAGGTGTATATTTCATGCCAAAAAGTAAAAGCAGCAATTGTATCCTGGTCATTGAATCCCCCTGGAAACTGGATGATCATGATTCAAATCGTTCTTCGGTCGTTCCCTTTATTCAAGGGATCGCCAGACTTCAGGGCGATACTGAGGTCTATTTTCTGAATTTCTACAATAAAAAGAGCTTCGAAATTGCCCTTGAATGCCTTTGTATGCAGGTTTTTCGCAATACGATTGTTTACGTGGCAGCACATGGTAGCGAATCACACATCAGTGGCATTCTGCTCAAAGATATTCTTCAAGCAGTCAGAGAAAAAGCCGCAGACAATAACATCAGCGGGTTGATGCTGGGATCGTGTTTTGCAGGAACCAAAACTCAACTGTTGAAAGAGCACACTCAGGGAAGTGGTTTGCGTTGGTGTGCAGGTTACTCTTCATCATGCGACTGGTTGACCGGAACGATGATTGACTGCGCTATCATCAGTAACGCCCTCAGCATCAAGAAATCACATTACGCTAGTCGCGAGAAAATGGTTCAGGCTTTCGCTGCTGCCGTCGCGCCTTTTGCGCCCGGCGCAATCATCGGCCAGAACAAAAAAGACAACGGCGTTCCCCTTTCTCAATCGTTGAAGATTGTTATTCAACCTGAAGGTCAGGGATACCATGCTCTCGTTTCCTCCAACGAAATATTTGCACAAGCACAGGAAGGCTACGTGCAGGAAGAAGAGCAAGAAATAGCTTAACTTATCGCCTGATATCGACGTGCTGTTGCAACCGAGCGGGCATGTTATACCCGTTCATTGAGGAAAATTATCCAGCCTGCAAAACGTGTCAGGCTGGATAACGCCAGGAATTATTTACCCTGCATATACGGCGTATATACCCCGTTGAGGCTTTCAAGGAACGCCACGATATCGTCGATATCTTCCTGTGGCAGTTCTTTACCCACCTGATAACGCAGCATCAGTTTCACCGCGCCATCGAGCGTCGGTACATCGCCACGATGGAAATAAGGTGCAGTTAGCGCAACGTTACGCAGACCCGGTACTTTCTGACGCAGCTTGTCACGTAATTCATTCGTGACGTTCATCCGGCCAATATCTGCCGCGGTGACTTCGCCGAAATTAAAGTCCTTTTTCAGCCCCAGAGGCTCGAATGAGCGTCCACCTAAAATAATACCGCCATGACAGGTCGCACACTTATTATCCTTAAACAACTGATAACCCTGTTTTTGCTGGGCCGTTAACGCCGCTTCGTCACCACGTAGCCATTTATCAAACGGCGAATTTGGCGTAATGAGCGTTTTCTCAAACTCAGCAATCGCATCGGTAATATTATCCCCGCTGAATCCCTGTGGATAAACCGCAATAAATTGTTGCTTCAGAAGTGGATCTTTATCCAGTTTCTGGATAATTTCATCCCAGGATTTCGACGCCATTTCAATGGGATTTAACGGCGGGCCACCGGCCTGCGCCTGCAGCGTCGGCGCACGTCCATCCCAGAATTGCTCCACGTTAAACACCGAGTTAAAGACCGTCGGCGCATTAATAGGCCCAACCGCCCCCCCCACGCCGATTGACGTTTTTCTGCCATCCACACCGCCCGCATTCAGGGCATGGCAGTGCGCACAAGAAATCGTGCTGTCGCCAGAAATCCGTGGGTCATGATAGAGCGTGAAACCGAGCGCCACTTTACGGGCATCTGTCGGGATACTTTCCGGTATCGGTTGCACCGGTTCGTTGCGATGTTGCGCTGCCGTATCACTGCTGGCGTAGTACTGCTCGCGTTGTTTTGCGATCCAGCCAAGAATCTCTTTGCGCTCAGCATCACTCACCTTACCGGCCCAGTGCAGCGCGGTATAACGCGTTGGCGGCATAGTATCGTACTGCATCACCCACTCAATTTTATTCAGATCGCTTTGCGAAACGGGTTTATCCGCGACCAGTGCCGCACGTACGGCTTCAAGATTGAAGGATTTATAGCCCAGTTGAATATCGTAATTCATCAACTGTTTAGCGACAGGAAAAGAAGAATAGAAAGGTAATTCCGCTGAAGGGGTATGACAATAATCGCATCCTTTTTCGCGTAAAAACCCTAATACTTTATTATTTTCTTCCAGCGTAGAAGCCTGAACATCAGCTTGTTTACTACGTTGATTATCGTGATACCACACATAACCGGATAATCCAAAATAACAAATCACGATGCCTGCTATAGCAATCGCGGTAAGACGGGTAATGATTTTCATTATTTTACCCTCACTGTTGTGAGTTATTGTGACCCAGAAAATTAGAATAATTAATGCACAGTCTTTGTCAGACCTGACCATCATAGGAAATGGAGGGATTACTTTTTTGATAAGTATCAATCAATTACATGGGCGGGAACTATCGATAGAATAGCCTGCGCCTATTATAAGAATGAGCCGTTACCTGGTTCTATTCACACCTCGTTGCAATCGAATGTTCTGAAAATGAAATAGTTTTAGATTGCGAAGAATTATAATTTTCCCATTGTTATCATT
>NZ_JANEWL010000190.1:0-2584 GCF_028069815.1 Citrobacter sp. Awk 2 | reverse complement strand
ACTTTATATTTTATCTGGAGGCTTTTAAATTTTTATTATATGGCTGTAGACGATTGAACAGAAAGTGGCGCGTTATGGATATGCTGACCTGACAGGGCACTGCCTATAATCCAGAGTAACAAATGAACAATGACTTTGCGGAGAGGCAGTATGAAACAGTATCAGGCGATCATTATTGGATTTGGCAAAGCAGGTAAGACGCTGGCGGCTACGCTGGCAAAGACGGGCTGGCGGGTAGCGATTATTGAGCAATCCAACACCATGTATGGCGGAACATGCATTAATATCGGCTGTATTCCAACCAAAGCCCTGGTGCACGATGCTGAGCTTCAGCATGACTTTGCGACTGCGATGCAACGTAAAACTTCCGTGGTCAGTTTTCTGCGCGATAAAAACTTCCATAATCTGGCCGATCTGGAAAATGTGGATGTGATTGAAGGGCGTGCTGAATTTGTCGACAACCATACCGTGCGGGTAATGCAATCGACAGGAACGATTGAGCTGAGCGGTGAGAAGATTTTTATTAATACCGGTGCACAGTCGACGATTCCGGATATTGAGGGATTATCCAGTACGCCAGGCGTCTTTGACAGCACCGGGTTGCTGAATTTGACCCAACGCCCACAGCGCCTGGGTATCCTGGGAGGGGGCTATATCGGCGTTGAGTTTGCGTCGATGTTTGCCAACTTCGGCAGTCAGGTCACTATTTTTGAGGCTGCACCGCTGTTTTTACCCCGTGAGGACCGGGATATCGCCGATGCGATCGTTGATATTTTACGCGATAAAGGCGTAGAGCTGATCCTCAATGCTAAGGTGCAGTCGGTTTCGTCTCATGATGGCGCGGTGCAGCTACAGATGCCGGAAGGGGAACAGGTTGTTGACGCACTGCTGGTCGCATCAGGCCGCAAGCCGGCGACCGAACAGCTGCAACTGAAAAAAGCCGGTGTCGATGTGAACGATCGTGGCGGCATTATTGTGAATAAGTATTTGCGGACATCGGCGGATAACATCTGGGCTATGGGAGATGTAACGGGGGGGCTGCAATTTACCTATATCTCACTGGACGACTTCCGTATTGTGCGTGATGGTCTGTTAGGCGAAGGGCTGCGAAACACCGGCGATCGGCAAAATGTGCCATATTCCGTGTTTATGACACCGCCGCTTTCCCGCGTGGGGATGACTGAAGAGCAGGCTCGTGCCAGTGGTGCGGCGGTACAGGTGGTGACGCTTCCCGTCGCTGCGATTCCACGGGCGCGAGTCATGGATGATACGCGTGGTGTACTTAAAGCGGTGGTGGACACGGATACGCAGCAGATATTAGGTGTCTCACTGCTGTGTGTGGATTCGCATGAGATGATTAATATCATTAAAACGGTGATGGATGCCGGCTTACCTTATACCGTATTGCGCGACCAAATATTTACCCATCCAAGTATGAGTGAGTCATTAAACGATCTTTTTTCTCTCGTTCAATAATAAATATAGCGTCTGCATCTTTGCCCCACTTGTGTGGGGCTTTTTTTTATCATGCTTTTATAAAGCAATACTATCGAACAGCTATTCTGGCGTTCTGGAATAAATGAAATTAGTGGCTGTGTTTTATTATATCGGTACTGAAATTACGAATGAATGGAAATAGAAATGAACATGGTTAAAACGACGCTACTGATGACAACGTTATTGGCGGCACCAGTGACTTTTTCCGTACTGGCCCAGACACCAACCGAACTGGCCCACGTCAGTGTATCCGCTGTTTCAGCGGCACCTTCTGTTGTCGAAGCGGCCATTGCTAAACTGGCGCAAGAAAAGCAGGCATCCTCATGGAGAATTACCTCGATGAGAATTGATGGCAGTACTTATGCCACTGCAATTTTGTACAAGTAGGATAGCCGTCATGGAAAAATATCTTCGTTTACTGGGGCAGGGGGATCGAATTGGATTAACCTTGATTCGCCTGAGTATTGCGATTGTCTTTATCTGGATTGGTTTATTGAAATTTATACCTTATGAAGCTGACAGTATTACACCGTTTGTGGCAAACAGCCCGCTGATGTCATTCTTTTATGAACATCCGAATGAATACCAACAGCATTTGACGCACGAAGGTGAGTTAAAACCGCAAGAGCGAGAATGGCAAACTGCGAATAATACGTATCGCTTCTCTAATGGGCTCGGTGTAGTTGAAATTATTATCGCGCTGCTGGTGCTTGCTAATCCGATCAGCCGGTGGTTAGGATTGATGGGGGGAGTGCTGGCATTTGCAACGCCGGTTGTCACCTTGTCGTTTTTAATTACCACACCGGAAGCATGGGTTATGCCATTGGGTGATTTACACCACGGTTTTCCGTATTTATCGGGGGCGGGACGTCTGGTGCTAAAAGACACGTTAATGTTGGCTGGGGCAGTGATGATAATTGCTGATTCTGCCCGAGCAATCGTTAAACAACGGTATTGAATTTTTAACGCTGTACCCTCTGTAAGATAGTTTGCCACTCTAATTTAATTCGGTATTTACCGGGGCCAGCATGATGCTGGCCTTTTTTATAACTTAAGTTAAATTACGATTAATATACCTGAATAATGC
>NZ_JANEWL010000019.1:0-57329 GCF_028069815.1 Citrobacter sp. Awk 2 | reverse complement strand
ATTATAGCTAAAAATAGTCATTAGCAGCGCTAAAACATTTCCATTAGCATATTTCATCAATAAAAAAACCTGAAAATTTATGACACTTATAGCTTAGAGTACGACGATTTCGGAATATATATTCCCACCATTACTTTTATTAAAAGGACCACCAGATAAATAAATCAACCGTTCTGGAATAACGAAATCACTTATACGGCATAACACTTATTTAAATACGGATATAATCTGATGACATCCCCCTCTAAAGGACTTTTTACCTTTAAGACGAAAGCTATTGTCTGGAGTCAAATCATCACCCTGGCCCTTTTACCATTAGTTACTGCCTTTTCCGCCAACGCCGCTTCACCGCAAAATAACGATGATTTACCGAATGAGCAGATGGTAAGTTCGCTCGCGAGTTCATTATCGACAAGTGGCGCCAGCGGGCTTAAAAATCATGCGCAAAGTATGGCTACCGGGGCAGCATCTGCCAATATAGAACAGTGGCTGAGCCAATTTGGCACAGCCAAAGTCGCTCTTAATGTCGATAGCAACGGACACTGGGACCAAAGCGCATTCGATCTGCTCGCCCCACTTTACGATAATCGCAAAGCCGTATGGTTTACGCAGTTCGGGTTGAGAGCACCTGACGGACGCATCACGAGCAATATCGGCACTGGTGTACGAACGTTCTATGTCGATAACTGGATGTTTGGTGGCAATGTTTTTTTTGATGACGACGTTAGCGGAAAAAACCGGCGCATTGGATTTGGAGCTGAGGCGTGGACTAATTACCTGAAATTATCGGCCAACACCTATGTCGGTACTAGCCAGTGGCATGATTCTCGCGATCTTGATGACTATGATGAAAAACCGGCAGACGGTTTCGATATTCAGGCTGAAGGTTATCTCCCTGCCTGGCCGCAGATGGGCGCAAAAGTTATCTACGAAAAATACTATGGCAATAACGTTGCACTCTTCGACACCGACCATCTACAACATTCCCCCTCAGCCATCACCTTAGGCATGAGCTACACCCCTATCCCACTTATATCTTTGGAGACCCATTTTCGCCAGGGGCAGGACGCTGAGAACGACACGCAGTTCCAGATGAATGTTCGTTATGATTTAGGTCACGACTGGCGCTACCAACTGGATCCCGAAAATGTGGACGCATTGCGTACCCTGGCCGGGAGCCGCTATGACCTGGTTGAACGAAATAACCAGATAATTATGCAATATAAAAAGAAAGCTACACAGGGCGTGGCCAATCTCACGCTACAAACCATTACCGATAACTCGCCTGCCGACGGACTAACGCCGAATACTCTGCGAGTGCTGGCAACCAATCGGAACAATACACCGGTCATTAATGCGCCTGTGGTATGGTCAACCAGCGGTCAAGCAAAATTGGAGAATACCGTCACCGTCACTGACGCACAGGGGATCGCCAGCGTCAACCTGACCAATACGGCAGTGGAAACAGTCAACGTCACAGCCCAAAGCGGCGCATCTACCGTGGCGCAAGAGAGTCATTTCAGCGCCGTTAGCATCAGCAATCTGGCGCTGAAAATGACTAAAGATGGAAGCGTAGCTGACGGCAGCTCAGCAGACATCGCTGTCGCAACCATCACGGACGCCAATAATCGTCCCATAGCTAACAGCAAGATTAGCTGGTCGGTCACCGCTCCAGCGGTGGTAAAACAAGCCGATACGCAAACGGATGCCAACGGTCAGGCGCTAATACAACTAACCGCAACGCAGGCCGGTACGGCAACCATCAAAGCTAACGCAGGAAACCTTAGCGCAGAACAACAAGGTACGTTTGTCGCCAATGCGGCAAGTGCGGTAATTTCCACCTTTGCTATCGTCAAGAACAACAGTCCAGCCAACGGTATCACACCTGATGCCGCGCTGCTCACTGTAACGGACGCCAACCACAATCCCATCAGCGATACACGTGTCAATATTAGCGTCAATAACGACACGGTCATGCTCAGACCGCTGAAAGCTACCTCGGTATCATCGTCTGCGCAAACGGATAAAAACGGCCAATTACGGGTAGTCTTTACCGATACCATTGCGGAGTCGGACACACTGACAGCTAGCCTTGATAACGGTGAAACAAAAACAGCAACGGCACAGTTTGCAGCTGACGCGAAATCTGCCCAATTGCAGGATTTGCAACTCACCCAAGATGGCAGCCTTGCAAATGGCTCAATGGAAAATGCTGCGCAAGTGTATGTCACAGACGACCACGGCAACGCCCTCAGTGGCATACAGGTTAACTGGCATGCCGATAAATCAACCGTTCATTTTACCCCGTCCCCCGTCACCGATGCGTCGGGTAAAACAACTATTCATTTTACCGACACCATCGCCGAAAACGTCACCGTGACGGCTCAACTGGAGAACGGAAACCACTTGAGTGTGACCTCCAGTTTTGTCAAGGGCCAGCAAACAGCGACTATCCAGTCTCTGGTGGTTGAGCACGACAACAGCCCGGCTGATGGCGTCACTCAAAATCTGGCAACGGTGACCGTAGTCGACGAAAACGGAACCCCAAGGCCCGATCAACATGTCCGGTGGGCAAGGCAAAGCGGCAACGCCAGGTTCACGCAAATAAATACGACGACTGATGCCAATGGCAGGGCATCGGGCACATTTACTGATACCAAAGCCCAAATGGTAACAATCAGCGCGACACTGGATAACAGCGCCACAAAAACGGTGCAGAGCCAGTTCGTTGCCAACAGCGCAACGGCAAAAATTGCCAGTTTTATCGTCCATCCAAACGGCAGCTTTGCAGATGGTAAAAGCACAGACATTGCCACTGTGATGGTGAACGATGCCTATGGTAATAAGATCGCCGGAGAGAATATTACCTGGCAGAGTAGCCGTAGCAGCGTAGTATTAACACCATCCGGCGCGACGGATGAAGAAGGGAAAGCCTCGGTCACAATGACGGATACCGTTGGCGGGAATGCCACCATTACGGCAATACTGGACAACGGTCAGACGCGAAGGGCAAACGCCTCATTCATTACTATCGCGGTTGGAGCATTAACCTCTGACGTAACCACACAAGATGCGAATGGACAGGCAACGATCGCCTTCACTGCCACACTCACCGCCAATGGTCAGAGCGCCAGCGCCCGAGTGCCAGACTCAGATGTCATCTTCAGTATTACAAACGGTGTCGGCACGCTCAGTGCAACTGAAGCCACCACCAACACCAGCGGCCAGGCAACCGTCACACTCAGCTCAACAACAGCAGGTTCGGTTACCGTTAACGCCAGGTCGAAGGCGAATACCGCCGATAGCGGCCAGTCTCGCAGCGTTAGCTTTAATAAGAACGCGATAAGCCAGGTCATGATTAACGGCTTTAGTTTTGATCCCAGCGCAGGAGTCCCAACCACCGGTTTTCCTGGCGCGAACTTTCAGATATTAATCAATTATGATGCCCGAAATGCAGCCAACTATAGCTGGAGCACGAACCAGTCCTGGGCGAGCGTCGACAGCAGCGGTACCGTCACGTTTTCCGGCGCGCCTGGCACCGCGACTAAAACGGTTACCGTCAGCGCGACGCCCAAAAATGGCGCAACCGGCGATCCTCTGACCTATACCTTTACCGTCAATCGCTGGTTTATATCCGCCGGGAAACAGACGGCCGATCAGTCTGAACCTGATGGCGTTTGCTCAGCGATGGGGATGAACGTCCCCAGCTATACGGAAATGAGCAATTCCCCTCTCGGCGGGAGTGGGCATAATGGAACGCCAGGCACGTTATACGGCGAGTGGGGATCGCTGCTCCACTACCCTACATGGACACGGGTCAGCAACGAAAACGCTGGCTGGGCACAAGAACAGGGACGTAACTCAAGAACCTATATGTTCTGGTCCAACGGGAACGTTTACGATAATGCAGGCGATCACGCCATGGATATCGCCTGCTCTCGCAGTGTGTAATAGATTGACTAAAAAAACAGAGGCGATTGTGTAATCGCCTCTGTCAGACTCGGCCACTAAAAAAGTATTTTTACGCGTTTTTCAACACTTCGCTGACGATCTCAACGGCTTCTTTTTCGATCTGTTTGCGGTGTTCTTCACCGAGGAAGCTTTCGCAGTAGATCTTGTAAGCGTCTTCCGTGCCTGACGGACGCGCGGCAAACCAACCGTTGTCAGTCATCACTTTCAGGCCGCCAATCGATGCGCCGTTGCCTGGCGCTGCCGTCAGACGCGCTGTGATCGGGTCGCCCGCCAGCGTGCTGGCGCTCACCATTTCCGGAGAGAGCTTAGACAACGCCGCTTTCTGCGCGGAGGTGGCTCCAGCCTGAATTCGGTTATAGCTCGGTGCACCAAAGCGCGCCGCCAGTTCGTTGTAATGCTCTTGCGGGTTCTTGCCTGTCACAGCCGTAATTTCCGCTGCCAGCAGACACATGATGATGCCATCTTTGTCAGTCGACCACGGTGTACCGTCGAAACGCAGGAAAGATGCCCCCGCACTTTCTTCGCCGCCGAAACCAAAGCTACCGTCGAACAGACCGTCAACGAACCATTTGAACCCTACCGGCACTTCGACCAGTTTACGTCCAAGGTCGTTCACCACACGATCGATCATCGCGGAGGACACCAGTGTTTTACCCACAGCGACATCTTTGCCCCACTGTGGGCGATGCTGGAACAGGTAGTTGATCGCCACCGCCAGGTAGTGGTTCGGATTCATCAGCCCCGCCGGCGTTACGATACCGTGACGGTCATAGTCTGGGTCATTGGCAAACGCCAAATCGAACTTGTCACGCAGCGCCAGCAGACCGGCCATCGCGCACTCGGAGGAGCAGTCCATACGAATGGCGCCGTCTTTATCAAGATGCATAAAGCGGAAAGTCTGGTCAACCTGATCGTTAACGAGGGTCAGATTCAGGTTGTAGTGCTTCGCAATACGTTTCCAGTATTCGATACCGGAACCACCCAGTGGATCAACGCCCAGCGTCAGACCCGCTTTCTGGATTGCCGCCATATCGACGATATCTGCCAGCCCTTCCACGAAGGGTTGAACCAGGTCTTGCTCTTTAACATGACCGGACGCCAGTGCGGCATCCAGCGGGATACGCTTCACGCCTTTCAGACCATCAGCCAACAGTGCATTAGCCCTGTCCTCTACGACTTTGGTGACGTTGGTATCCGCCGGGCCACCGTTTGGCGGATTGTATTTAATGCCGCCGTCTTCTGGTGGGTTATGGGACGGCGTGATCACAATACCGTCAGCCAGCAGACCGCCTTTTTTATTGTGGACCAGGATAGCATTAGACACGGCAGGTGTTGGCGTAAAGCCGTTGTTTTCCTGCACGATGACATCAACACCGTTCGCCGCCAGCACTTCCAGTACAGAGATAAATGCCGGTTCAGACAACGCGTGGGTATCCTTGCCCACATAGCACGGGCCAGTAATCCCGTTTTTCGCACGTTCTTCGGCAATCGCCTGAGCGATAGCCAGAATATGCGGCTCATTAAAACTATGACGACCCGCACTACCGCGATGCCCGGATGTACCGAACTTCACCGCGTGCTCCGCATTCCCTGCCGTCGGTTTTAGTACATAGTATTGCGCCGTTAACTGGGCGACATTAATCAAATCACTCTGTTGTGCAGGTTCACCTGCACGGTTGTGGATTGCCATTGCCTGGTCCTTCTAATGCAAGGATTAAATTGTTCCGCAAACCTTTTCAATCAACTCCGCGGGGAATTGCATTGACTGCATGATATGTTCAACCATGCTGCATTTACGGCCGGTATTCGTGTTGGTGATCACCCAATATGGCGTGCCTGGCACGTGTTTCGGTTTGGTTTGATTACCATTTTTCAGCAACGTCTGTTCATCCGCTGCGAAATAAACGCGCGTGCGGCCATGCAACGATTCTGTTGCTTGTGCAAACGCGTGTTGATCCAGTGAGTAAAGTGTAGACAGCACCAGCATAAAGCGATTCACTGCTTTTTTCTGTTCCGCATATTCATCGGAAAGCAGCAGTTCACGCATGGCGCGCACTTTGTCTTTCGCGGGGTTGACCGGCTTGGCTTCCACGACAGGTTGCACGGCGCGGACTTCTTTTACTACCGGAGTGACAGGCTGTGATGCGGCGGAAAACTTCAACATACGCCGTAAAATGTCGGATGCGCTCTCGCCAATATGCTTGGTGTGGCTGGCAATATAGCTATAGAGTTCATCATCAACTTCAATCGTTTTCATCTTAATCCAGTGCAATGTTTGGCTGAATACAAGTTGTCAGGACTTTACACACTGTAGTGTAAAGGCAAATCCTAACAGCGGATAGCGTCGAGCCTGGTGACCAGCAAAACTCGGAGTAACCGTAGTTGTTGCAGCCATGTGGCAGAATGGTCAACATGATACCCTAACCCGTGAGTGTGAAAAAAAGAACTTTGCCATGAAATTGAATATCCGAGCGCAATCTGCGCAAAACCCGCACAATAATTCTCCCATCGTCCTGGTTCACGGTCTGTTTGGCAGTCTGGATAATCTGGGCATACTGGCACGCTCCCTGGTCGTTGATCACGATATCATCCAGGTCGATATGCGAAATCATGGCCTCTCTCCCCGCTCACCGGAGATGAATTATCCTGCAATGGCGCAGGATCTGTTGGATACCCTCGATGAGCAACACATCGAAAAAGCGACCTTTATTGGGCACTCCATGGGGGGCAAAGCCGTCATGGCACTGACCGCACTGGCACCGGAACGCATCGATCAACTGGTCGCCATCGATATTGCACCGGTTGACTATCACGTACGCCGCCACGATGAGATTTTTGCCGCCATTAACGCGGTAACAGATGCCCAGGCTTCCTCTCGCCAGCAGGCCGCGAGCGTCATGCGTCAGCATTTGCAAGAAGAAGGCGTGATCCAGTTTCTGCTGAAATCCTTTGTTGACGGCGAGTGGCGCTTTAACGTCCCGGTGTTGTGGGATCAGTATCCCCATATCGTAGGATGGGAAACCATACCCGCCTGGGAACATCCGGCGTTGTTTATCCCCGGCGGTAATTCACCTTATGTGACACAAGCGTATCGCGAGCAATTACTGGCCCAGTTTCCGCAGGCCCGCGCCCACGTTATTGCCGGCGCAGGCCATTGGGTACATGCGGAAAAACCCGATGCGGTGCTGCGCGCTATCCGTCGTTATCTGAGTGAGAAGGTTAACTGATTAAAAACTCAGCGTCCGCGCGCGATTACGTGCGTGGGCGTTGGCGCGCCTCCCCTGCTGATGTATTATGGCGCGCTATCCATCCGGGCAGGCGCCTGGCTGATTGTTTCCCCGAAGTCACCAAGATCATGGCCAAAGAACAAACGGACCGTACGACATTAGATCTGTTCGCGCAGGAGCGTCGCCCGGGACGACCCAAAACTAATCCGCTCTCGCGTGATGAACAGTTACGTATAAATAAACGTAATCAGCTTAAACGTGACAAAGTTCGCGGGCTTAAGCGTGTCGAACTGAAACTGAACGCGGATGCCGTTGACGCATTAAACGAGCTGGCCGAGGCGCGCAACATGAGTCGCAGTGAACTCATCGAAGAGATGCTGATGACCCAACTCACCGCATTGCGCGGTCAGGCATAGTCTGAATTTCTGCTCTAAATCATAAATCGTGTAGCACAGAGTGCAGTCCCGCGTGTTTGCTGTTTCCGCATGCCGGACTGTTCTGCTATGATTGCCCTTATCCGTGGGCAATGCGCCACCACCATTTCAATAAGTTTCAAGAGGTTATTTTACTCATGGCAATCACTGGCATCTTTTTCGGCAGCGACACCGGTAATACCGAAAATATCGCAAAAATGATTCAAAAACAGCTTGGTAAAGACGTTGCCGATGTACATGACATTGCAAAAAGCAGCAAAGAAGACCTGGAAGGGTATGACATTCTGCTGCTCGGCATCCCAACCTGGTACTACGGTGAAGCGCAGTGCGACTGGGATGACTTCTTCCCTACTCTGGAAGACATTGATTTTAACGGTAAACTGGTGGCATTGTTCGGCTGTGGCGACCAGGAAGATTACGCAGAATATTTCTGTGATGCGTTAGGCACCATCCGCGACATCATCGAGCCACGCGGCGCTACCATCGTCGGCCACTGGCCAACGGCGGGCTACCATTTTGAAGCGTCCAAAGGCCTGGCAGATGACGACCACTTTGTGGGTCTGGCTATCGATGAAGATCGCCAGCCGGAACTGACCGCTGAGCGCGTAGAAAAATGGGTTAAGCAGATCGCTGAAGAGCTGCACCTCGACGAAATCATCAATGCCTGATTTCGTGCGGCGTAGATATTCATCTGCGCCGCATCAATAGATAAAACCAATCAAAATAATTGCTACAAATTTGTAACTTTTTCGCCTGACCCTGTACAATGGCTGGATGCCAATCGGGTATTGCACAGTGTGTTTGTTGGTGATACCACGTTTTGATTAACAATATTTGCCAGAGACTTGCAGTTTTCATTTAGGCATGGCAGTTCTATAATGATACGCATTATCTCAAGTGCAATTTCTGTCACTTCTGTTAATGAAGTGAACCGTTTAGCTACAGGACAGATTCCGCATGACTGACAACAATACCGCATTAAAGAAGGCTGGCCTGAAAGTAACGCTTCCTCGTTTAAAGATTCTGGAAGTTCTTCAGGAACCGGATAACCATCACGTCAGTGCGGAAGACTTATACAAACGCCTGATCGACATGGGTGAAGAAATTGGTCTGGCGACCGTGTATCGCGTGCTGAACCAATTTGATGATGCCGGTATCGTGACCCGCCACAATTTCGAAGGGGGTAAATCCGTCTTCGAACTGACCCAGCAACATCATCACGATCACCTGATTTGCCTTGACTGCGGCAAAGTGGTCGAATTCAGCGATGACTCCATCGAAGCGCGTCAACGTGAGATTGCGGCTAAACATGGTATTCGTTTAACTAACCATAGCCTCTATCTTTACGGTCACTGCGCTGAAGGCGATTGCCGCGAAGATGATCATGCGCACGACGCCAAATAATGTGATGCTTTCTGAAAAGCCAACCTTACGGTTGGCTTTTTTTATGGGCGTTACCTGCCCCTTTCCCCTTCCCACCGCTCCTGTGTTGCTTTAATGTAAAAATCAATTGCCTTCATCGGAGAGTCGAAATGGAACTTCGCCAGTTACGCTATTTTGTGCGCATTGTAGAAACCGGCAGCATGGGTAGCGCAGCGCTCGACCTCAATATCGGTGTTTCGGCGCTCAGTCAGCAAATGACCCGTCTGGAAAACGAACTCGCCATACGTCTGCTGCAACGGACTTCTCGTGGCGTGACGCCCACCAGCGCTGGACTGGCTTTTTACTCTCAGGCACAACTGGCATTACGCCACGCAGACGATGCCATCCTTGCGGCACGGGAGGCCAGACTTTCCGGGCACGTCAGCGTCGGTATGGCACCCAGCACCGCTTCCGTGCTCGGAATGCCTTTCATCAACGCTATGCGGGAAAGCTATGCCGATGTCCGCCTGCATGTAGTGGAAAGTCTCTCTGGCAATCTGGAACGAATGATTAATACCCGTCAAATTGATTTGGCCGTGGTCTTTCAGAAGGAAAAAATCCTGCGCTGGAGCGCAAGAGCGATTCTTGAGGAACGGTTATTTTTGATTGGTACTCATACCTTGCTGGCAGGTATTGCGGATGACACTATTGCGCCAGCCGAACTGGTTAATATTCCATTGATAATGCCAAGCCCAGGTCATGGTCTGCGCGGCAGACTGGATGCTATCAGCCAGGAGCATGCGCTGAACATTGAGATCGCCACAGAAATTGACGGCCTGACGCTACTGATGCACGCCGTTCGCAGCGGAATTGGTGCAACACTTCAGCCCGGCGCGGCAATTTCCCATCTTGATAAAGAGACATTAAGAGTGGTTGGCATCCATAATCCCATACTTAGCCGCCCCAACTTTTTGGTCAGCCTTTCTGACGATGAACTCACCCCAGCAGGCCTCGCTGCCCGTGTGGTACTCACCAAAGTGATGCATCAACTGGTGGAATCTGGACGCTGGCCAGGTGCTACCCTTTACAATAATTAAAGGGCTGTTTAGCATCACGTCATAGCGTCCCCACAACTTACTCGTATACATTTTAATTACAAACTTAACAATTGGTTAAGTGGTAATGGAGTCTGCGATGGTTGATGTTCTGGTGATTGGCGGCGGCAATGCAGCACTATGTGCCGCTTTAACCGCCAGGGAGCAAGGCGCTTCGGTATTGCTGCTTGAGGCGGCCCCGCGTGAATGGCGCGGAGGGAACTCCCAACACACGCGTAATTTACGCTGTATGCATGATGCGCCACAGGATGTACTGGTGGAGAGCTATCCCGAAGAGGAGTTCTGGCAGGACCTCTGGCGTGTAACGGAAGGTAATACCAACGAAGCACTGGCTCGGCTGGTGATCCGTACCTCTTCCCAATGCCGCGACTGGATACGCCAGCACGGCGTTAACTTTCAACCGCCACTTTCTGGCGCTTTGCATGTCGCGCGAACGAATGCCTTCTTTATGGGCGGAGGAAAAGCACTCGTAAACGCCTATTATCGCAGCGCAGAAAAACTGGGGGTGCAAATCCGCTATAACACACCAGTCCAGGCACTTGAACTGCATAATGGCAAGTTCGTGGCAGCACTGGCAGGTGCAGAACGCATTCCGGCAAAGACCTGTGTACTTGCTGCTGGCGGGTTTGAATCTAACCGCGAATGGCTGCGAGAAGCATGGGGTGAGAACGCCCGCGGTGAATGGCCAGCGGATAACTTCCTCATTCGCGGCACGCGCTTTAATCAGGGCGTACTACTCAAATTTATGATCGATGCCGGCGCGGACATTATCGGCGAGCCCTCGCAATCACACTGCGTGGCGATTGATGCCCGGGCTCCCTTATATGACGGCGGAATTTGCACCCGGGTGGACTGTGTCTCTCTGGGCATCGTAGTGAACCGTGATGCAGAACGATTTTATGATGAAGGCGAGGATTTCTGGCCAAAACGTTATGCCATCTGGGGACGTCTGGTTGCCCACCAGCCCGGACAAATTGGTTACTCCATTATCGACAGTAAAGCCATCGGTCACTTCATGCCCCCGGTTTTTCCTGGTGCACAGGCCAATACGTTAGCAGAGCTGGCACGTCAGTTGGGACTGGATACTGAGCGCTTTACCCATACTGTCATGCAGTACAACAGCGCCTGCCGGCCAGGGCACTTTGACCACACCACACTGGATAACTGTGCAACACAAAATCTGACACCGGCAAAAACACATTGGGCGCGACCACTGGATACGCCACCTTACTATGGCTATGCCTTACGTCCGGGGATCACCTTCACCTACCTGGGGTTAAAGGTGAATGAACACGCCGCGGTGCATTTTGCAGGGCTTCCAAGTCGCAATCTGTTCGTAGCCGGAGAGATGATGGCGGGCAACGTGCTGGGAAAAGGCTACACCGCAGGTGTGGGCATGTCGATAGGGACCACCTTTGGTCGTATTGCCGGAAAAGAAGCCGCTCTGGCAGCACGTGAGGAGGCTCATCATGAAACAGCTTGAGAGATTAATTATCGAAGCGAAAATGCTTACCGAGCCAGAAGCAGAAGTTGAACGAGTCATGCAAGTTTGCAATGCCTGCCGCTATTGCGAGGGTTTTTGCGCCGTTTTCCCGGCGATGACTCAGCGTCTGGAATTCGGAAAAGCGGATATCAACTATCTGGCCAATTTGTGCCATAACTGCGGCGCCTGCCTGCACGCGTGTCAATACGCACCGCCCCATGAATTTGCCATCAATGTGCCGAAAGCAATGGCAGAAGTAAGGCTGGAAACCTATCAACACTATACGCAACCCGCCACTTTTGGCGCGCTTTACCGCCGGGCTGGCATGACCGTAACGCTGTCGCTGGTTTTCGGCCTGATCCTGTTTTTACTTCTTGCCGTGGGGTTAAAAGGTTCCCTGCTCCATCCTCCGCTGGCCGGAGATTTTTATCAAATTTTCCCGCATAACCTGCTGGCATGGATGTTTGGTTCAGTCTTTATTCTGGCGATGGGTCTGCTCATGGCGGGCGTTATCCGGTTCTGGCGGGAGATTTCTCCGGGGATGCCGCGTTCTGCTGACATTGCTGAAGCCTCACACAATGCGCTGACGCTGAAATATCTCGATGGTGGGCACGGTAAAGGGTGTAACGAAGCGGATGATGCTTTCACCCTGATGCGCCGCCGGTTTCATCACTTCACTTTCTACGGTTTTATGCTCTGTTTTGCCGCCACCGTCGTGGCGACAGGCTACCACTATTTCGCTGGTATCGAAGCCCCCTACCCGTTTTTCAGCATCCCGGTAATCCTTGGCACATTGGGCGGTATTGGTCTGGTGATCGGACCTGCAGGCTTGCTATGGCTGAATTTTAAACGCTCACCGCTACAGGGCGACGCAAGGCAAAAGCCGATGGACCGCGGTTTTATCCTGTTGCTGCTACTGACGAGTCTGACAGGCTTAGCGCTGTTGGCAGGCAGAGATACCTCATGGATGGCTATTTTGCTTGCTATTCATCTTGGTGTCGTCATGGCGCTATTTCTGACCATCCCATACGGAAAATTTGCCCACGGATTCTACCGTTGTGCGGCATTACTCAAGTGGGCAATTGAAAAACAACGCTAAAATGCAAACGGGCGAAGATATCTCTCCGCCCGTTCTTGTTCATACCACGTTTTATTTCGCCGTATTATTACTGCGAATTTCCTGCCAGACCTTATCGCAATCGGCCTTGACGGATTGATCGTTACCCGTACGCGTTGCCTGGATACACTGCTGGTAATCCAGAACGCGCACGCTTTCTTCATTCGCAAACTGCTGGTGCTGTTTTTCTTTCTTCAGCACATTCAACACACTTTGGCAGGCCTCGATTTTCTCCGGCGAGCCCTGTGCGGTATTGATACAAGCGCTGTAGGCTTCCTTAAGACGGCTATCTTCTTTCGGCGCGGGTGATTGCGCGCAGGCAACCAGCCCTGATGCCATGACGGCGATGAGTATCAGCTTTTTCATAACACACTCCTCAACAAAACGGCAGGCTTGCGGCCTGCCGCTGTCGGCATTAGAAGATGGTGAACGGAGCAATAACGATGAATTTCACGTCACGCTCATCCTGGAAGATGTTACCGTAACCACCGCCCCAGCTTGGAATATCTGAATGGTTGTCGTACTGGGTGAAGTGCAGTTTAAACATAGTGCCCTTCGCACGGCCGTCCTGCAGGGTATAGACCGCATCCAGGCTGTAAGACGACTCTTCGATAGTACGATTTTTGTCGTAGTACGCATCCGGATTGAGCTGCCAGGTAGCCGGTTTAGCATCCCACGCGTAAACGTATGATGCACCCACTGCCCAGCCAGGCAGGTTCCAGTTCTTCAGGTCATACATCGCACCGAAGAACACGGCCTTTTCACCGTTGGCGTTGAAGTCAGAGCGGTTATCCCACCAAACGTCCAGACGGCCGTTTGAAGACGCATAGGTCGGGGTCATACGCTGCAGGAAGTAGCCCTGCTGCCCGTCAGCTTTAACCCAGGTCCCTTCCAGTCGCAGATCAACGACTTCTGCCACTTTGTAGCCGAAGGTCAGTGCCTGCAGCCAGGCCGTGCCATCATAAATGTCGTTAACAGTGCGGTCATCTACCTTATCGCGGGCACCGTAAAACTGGTAGCTGGTGGTAAACGGATTACCGCCTAAATCAAATTTGTAGCTGGCTTTGGCGAAATACTGATCGACGTAGCCTTCAGACTGACCGAATGCCGCTTCCAGCAACAGGTTATTTTTGAAGTCATACTTTGCGCCGATTGAATGGAGGTAATCAACTTTGGTCTTTTTATCGGCCTGATAGAATTTATCGACTTCGGTGTGCCACGGTGCTTTATACTCGTTGGCCCACATATAGGAGAAGCTCAGCGCACCCGCATCACCATAATCGAAGTTGGCACCGGCTTCAGCCCCCTGATAGGTGCCAGGCATAAAGCTCCAGTGTGGTGCCAGCAGAGTTTGCCCGGTTGGCTGAATATAACCAGCGCGCGCCCAGGTCGGGCCAAACTTAAATTTAGCTGCCGCTTTATACAGGCTAATCCCGCTCTTATCGCCGGAGTAATCTTCGTCATAGCCTTTATTTTTTGAAGAGAATGCGATTTCGTTTGGATGGCCACTTTCGCTACTTTCGTTCATTTCAATAGCGGTAAATGCTGCGACATCAATACCAAACATATCAGCCGCATAACCGGACTGGAAGTCGAGGTTTGCGTTCCAGGTGGAGTGAGAAAGGTTAGTCTTGTATTTGTCATGATCGGTAACGTCTTTACGGTCACGCTCACGCTGCCAGTAATAAATGCCACCCGTTAAGGTAGAGTCATCAATAAAACCTTCGGCGTGAACCTGAGGAGCGACAACAAAACCCGACATTGCTGTGATACCGGCGATAGCCAGCGCCAGCGTACTACGTTTGCCACTAAACGTACGCATATGTTAATCCTCTTTGACGTATAACCCTTCGTCTTTCAAGCTGCATCTGCGTTGGCTTTCCTCGCTCATCCCAGTCACGTACTGATGTACACTCCCGGGAATTCGCTGCGTCGCCGCCTTGATGCAACTCGAAATCCATTGGGTATTAAATGCTGCCGATAAAAGCGGTCAGCGAAAAAGCAAAAATTAAAAAAGTAGCGCTGAGAAAACCTCATTGACTACAATGAATAGACTATTTTTCGCGACGCGAATTATCAATCTCTTTCTGTAACGAGTATATAATAGTATGAGCAACCGCACATATTTCATTGCTTTCTGTTACATTTTCATCGGGAGATAAAAAAGCGTTGAAAAAATGAAAAAACCGCTTGTTTTCCATGAAGATGAAATCGGTTTCAGTCCAGAGTGGCTGATAACCCAAGGTTTTTGTTAGAAAAATATAAACGACAAAAATCATTCCTGAATAACAATTATTTCGCTGCGCAAATAGAGTTTGCTAACCATTTTCAGGCGAAAAAAAACGCCGCAGAGTGCGGCGTTTGAAAGGATGCGTAACGACGGTTTATTCGCCTACTTTAGCCCATGTATCGCGCAGACCCACGGTGCGGTTAAACACCAGTTTGTCAGCTGTTGCATAGCGGCTGTCGAGGCAGAAGTACCCTTCACGCTCGAACTGGAACGCTTTACCAGCAACCGCGGCCTGTAGCGAAGGCTCACCATAGCCCTGTTTAATCACCAGCGACTCTGGGTTAATAACGGACAGGAAATCTTCCGCAGCCCCCGGGTTAGGTACACTGAACAGACGATCGTACAGGCGGATTTCAATCGGCAGCGCATGAGCCGCACTTACCCAATGAATAACGCCTTTTACTTTACGGCCATCGGCCGGGTCTTTACTCAGCGTGTCAGCATCGTAGGTGCAGAAAATAGTCGTGATATTACCTTCCGCATCTTTCTCTACGCGCTCAGCTTTGATGACGTAAGCATTACGCAGACGGACTTCTTTACCCATCACCAGACGCTTGTACTGTTTGTTGGCTTCTTCGCGGAAATCGGCCCTGTCGATCCAGATTTCACCGCTGAACGGTACTTCACGGCTGCCCATTTCCGGCTTGCTCGGATGGTTAGGCATAGTGACCAACTCGCTTTCGCCCTGTGGGTAGTTTTCGATAACCAGTTTCACCGGATCGATAACCGCCATTGCGCGCGGTGCGTTTTCGTTCAGATCTTCACGGATGCAGGATTCCAGAGAAGCGATTTCAATGGTGTTATCCTGTTTGGTCACACCGATGCGTTTGCAGAATTCACGAATTGCAGCAGCCGTGTAACCACGACGGCGCAGACCCGAGATAGTCGGCATGCGCGGATCGTCCCAGCCTTCAACGTGCTTATCAGTCACCAGCAGGTTCAGCTTACGCTTAGACATCACAGTGTATTCAAGATTCAGGCGCGAGAACTCGTACTGGCGCGGGTGAACCGGAATGGTGATGTTATCCAGCACCCAGTCGTACAAACGGCGGTTATCCTGGAATTCCAGCGTACACAGTGAATGTGTGATACCTTCCAGCGCATCGCTGATGCAGTGGGTGAAGTCGTACATCGGATAGATGCACCACTTGTTGCCAGTCTGATGGTGTTCAGCAAACTTAATGCGGTACAGCACCGGGTCACGCATCACGATAAACGGCGAAGCCATATCGATTTTCGCACGCAGGCAGGCTTTACCTTCTTCAAAACCACCGGTACGCATTTTTTCAAACAGCGCGAGGTTTTCTTCAACGCTGCGATCGCGGAACGGGCTGTTTTTACCCGGCTGAGTCAGCGTGCCACGGTATTCACGGATTTCGTCGGCGGACAGTTCGTCGACATACGCCAGACCTTTGTTAATAAGCTCTACCGCGTAAGCATGTAGCTGATCGAAGTAATCCGAAGAGTAGCGAATATCGCCAGTCCAGTGGAAACCTAACCATTCAACGTCGTTTTTAATCGATTCAACGTACTCGATATCTTCTTTAACCGGGTTCGTATCATCAAAACGCAGGTTGCACTGGCCCTGGTAATCTTGCGCAATACCAAAGTTCAGACAAATGGATTTCGCGTGGCCAATGTGCAGATAGCCATTTGGCTCCGGCGGAAAACGGGTATGGATAGTGGTGTGCTTACCACTGGCCAGATCTTCATCGATGATCTGACGAATAAAGTTACTCGGGCGGGCTTCAGCCTCACTCATCGTGGATTCCTCAAAGCGTAAACAACGTATAACGGCGTATGATCTTATAAGCAGGACTGACTGACAACCTTTAGTTACGCAAAATACGTATCAGACAGCTATTATGCGGGCAATTGCTGCAAAAAAAAGCGGCGGAGGATTATCCCCCGCCGCTTAAGGCACTTAACTCACTTTACTCAGGAGCAGTTATTTACCTTTAATCTCGTACAGTGGTGTTTGACCGGCAACCACATGACCTTCGGCTTTAACAACCAGACCACCGAAATCATCGCTATTGCTGCAAACAACCGGACTAATCATGGAACGTGCGTTCGCGTTCAGGTATTCCAGATCCATTTCCAGAATCGGTTGACCTGCTGCAACAACCGCACCTTCTTCAACCAGACGTTTAAAGCCTTTACCTTCCAACGCCACGGTATCGATACCCATATGGACCACGATTTCCGCACCTTTTTCTGTTTCCAGACAGAACGCATGGTTGGTGTTGAAGATTTTCACAATGGTACCCGCTGCTGGAGAAACCACGATTTTATCCGTTGGTTTTACCGCCACGCCGTCACCTACTGCTTTGCTGGCGAAGGCTTCATCAGGCACTTGCTCCAGTGCAACCACATCACCGGTAATCGGAGAAACCAGCGCTTCAATGGTGGCTGCATTCGCTACCGCCTGCGGTTTTGCAACCGGGGCAGCCGCTGCCGGAGTACTGTCAGTAGACGCTGCCGCAACCGGGCCACGTGCCACAACTTTCTTCATTTCATCGCCGATGGATTCAGCTTTCGCACCCACGATGACCTGAATAGTTTGTTTGTTCAGCTTAACCACACCCGATGCGCCTAAACGTTTGCACATCGCATCATTTACGCGGGCAGAATCGCCAACGGTCAGACGCAGGCGGGTGATACAGGCATCAATCGCTTTCAGGTTATCCGTACCGCCAACCGCTGCAATGTAGTTAGTTGCCAGTTGAGCTAAACCTTCTTCGGTATTGCTGTTCGCTTCGTCAGTAACAATCTCGTCTTCTTTATCTTCGCGACCCGGCGTTTTCAGGTTAAACATACGAATAACCGCGCTGAACAGGACGAAGTAAATAACGAAGAACACCAGACCCATGACGACCAGCATCCAGACGTTCTTACTTGCAGCCGGCAGGTTGTACATCAACACGTAGTCAATTGCACCTGCGGAGAAGGAGAAGCCGGCGTGAATCCCCAACAGCGTCGCAACGAACAGGCTGATACCTGTCAGAACAGCGTGCAAGAGGTACAGCAACGGAGCCAGGAACATAAACAGGAATTCCAGCGGCTCGGTAACACCGGTCAGGAATGCGGTGATAGCAACGGACAACAGCATACCGCCGACCATCGGACGACGTGCTTTCGGCGCGGCGAAGTACATCGCCAGTGCCGCACCCGGCAGACCAAACATCATGATCGGGAAGAAGCCAGACATGAACATACCCGCAGTGCCGTCACCCGCGTAGAAGCGGTTGATATCACCATGGAATACTGTACCTGCAGCGTTAGTGAATTCACCAATCTGGAACCAGGCGATGGTGTTCAGAACCTGATGCAGACCGGTTGGGATCAGCAGACGGTTGATGAAGCCAAAAATACCGGAACCCAGCGCGCCAGCGCCCACGATCCACTCACCACCCGCATGGATGGCGTTCTGCACCGGCGGCCACACGTAGCCGAAGATAGCAGCCAGCACCAAGCAGAAGAAGCCCGTGGCGATGGGTACAAAACGTTTGCCACCGAAGAAACTCAGGAAATCAGGCAGTTTGATGCCAGACCAACGGTTATACACAGCGCCGCCGACCAGACCGGTGATGATACCTGCCAGGACGCCCATGTTGATCGCTGGGTTAATGGTAACCATTGCTTTGGTCAATATGAAATAACCAACCGCACCTGCCAGCGCTGCCGCACCCGCGCTGTCTTTAGACCAGCTGGAAGCCACACCGATAGCAAAAATTAACGCGAGGTTATCAAAGATAGCCCCACCCGCTTGCGCGATGAAGGGTACGTTCAGTAAATCTGGTTGGCCGAATCGCAGCAACAGTGCCGCGACTGGCAGCACCGCGATGGGGAGCTGTAACGCCCTACCCAGCCGCTGGAAAAAACCTAAAATATTCATTTTATTCCCCCTACGAGACCCCGATTAGGCTCCTTTGAAGCCATATTTTTATTGTGCGACCATTCCTAACTGCAACAGCAAGAGATTTTGGAACAACAACATTAACCATTCATCTACATTCAGAGTGTGTGAAAAATTAATTCGTACCGCAAATTAAAAGCGTGTTTTTTGTGATTCCAATCACCAAATATCGTTATTAACCCCCCCTTGCACTGGCTAACTACGAAAACTTATTTTATCATTCAAAAAATCGAAACGGATTGATCCTTACCGATGCAAAACCAGGTTACGCTTAATACTGCACAGAGACTCAATCCGCCAACTGCTTACATTTACTTTTGAGGTGAAGAATGAGACTGATCCCCCTGAATACCGCTGAACAAGTCGGCAAATGGGCTGCTCGCCATATCGTTAACCGTATTAACGCGTTCAAACCAACGGCAGATCGTCCGTTCGTTCTGGGCCTGCCGACTGGCGGCACTCCGCTGACTGCCTATAAAGCATTAGTCGAAATGCACAAAGCGGGCCAGGTGAGCTTCAAACATGTTGTCACTTTCAACATGGACGAATATGTTGGCCTGCCGAAAGAGCATCCGGAAAGCTATCACAGCTTTATGCACCGTAACTTCTTTGATCATGTTGATATTCCAGCAGAAAACATCAACCTCCTCAATGGTAACGCGCCGGATATTGATGCAGAATGCCGTCAGTATGAAGAGAAAATCCGTTCTTACGGTAAAATCCATCTGTTTATGGGCGGCGTAGGTAACGATGGTCACATTGCGTTCAACGAACCCGCTTCATCTTTAGCTTCCCGTACTCGTATCAAAACGCTGACCCACGACACCCGCGTAGCAAACTCACGCTTCTTTGACGGCGACGTAAGCCAGGTGCCTAAATATGCACTGACCGTAGGCGTGGGCACCTTGTTGGATGCTGAAGAAGTGATGATCCTGGTGCTGGGTCACCAGAAAGCCCAGGCGCTGCAGGCGGCTGTTGAAGGTAACGTTAACCACATGTGGACTATCAGCTGTCTGCAACTGCATCCGAAAGCGGTTGTGGTCTGCGATGAGCCTTCCACTATGGAACTGAAAGTGAAGACGCTGAAATACTTTAACGAGTTAGAAGCGGAAAATATTAAAGGTCTGTAATGATGTCTCCGCCCTGCCGAAAACGTGCAGGGCGGCATTTTTTTGAAATCGGGGGTCGGAATGTATGCTTTAACCCAGGGCCGGATTTTTACCGGTCACGAAATTCTTGATGACCATGCGATTGTTGTCGCCAATGGCCTGATCGATAGCGTTTGCCCACTGTCTGAATTGCCGTCAGGGATTGAACAACGCTCACTGAATGGGGCCATTGTCTCCCCCGGTTTTATTGATGTGCAGTTAAACGGCTGTGGCGGTGTACAGTTTAACGATACGGCAGAGGCCGTTACCGTTGAGACGCTGGAAATCATGCAGAAAGCCAATGAAAAATCTGGCTGCACCAACTATCTGCCAACGCTAATCACCACCAGCGATGACCTGATGAAGCAGGGCGTTCGCGTCATGCGTGAATACCTCGCTAAGCATCCAAATCAGGCATTAGGGCTTCACCTTGAAGGTCCGTGGCTGAATCTGGTGAAAAAAGGTACGCATAATCCGAGCTTTGTCCGCCAGCCAGACGCTGCGCTGGTCGATTTCCTGTGCGATAATGCGGATGTCATCACCAAAGTGACGCTGGCGCCTGAAATGGTTCCTGCCGAAGTGATCACCCAACTGGTGAATGCAGGTATCGTGGTGTCTGCGGGCCACTCTAACGCGACGCTGAAAGAAGCAAAAATCGGTTTCCGTGCAGGTATTTCCTTTGCAACACATCTGTTCAACGCGATGCCTTATATTACCGGCCGCGAACCAGGTCTGGCAGGTGCGGTTCTTGATGAGGCCGATATTTATTGCGGTATCATCGCCGATGGCATGCATGTTGACTATGCCAACATCCGCAATGCCAAACGCCTGAAAGGTGACAAACTGTGCCTGGTGACCGACGCAACTGCACCAGCGGGTGCAAACATTGAACAGTTCATTTTCGCTGGTAAAACAATATACTACCGCAATGGACTGTGTGTTGATGAGAACGGCACGCTGAGCGGTTCATCATTAACCATGATAGAAGGTGTACGCAATCTGGTTGAACATTGCGGTATCGCACTGGACGAAGTCCTGCGTATGGCAACGCTCTACCCTGCTCGCGCCATTGGCGTCGACAAACAACTCGGCAGTATCGCGCCAGGCAAAGTAGCCAACCTGACCGCGTTCACGCACGACTTTAAAATTATCAAGACCATCGTTAATGGCAACGAGGTCGTTACTGAGTAAGAGAAAGAATGACACCAGGCGGACAAGCTCAAATAGGTAATGTTGATCTCGTAAAACAGCTTAACAGCGCGGCAGTTTATCGTCTGATTGACCAGCATGGGCCAATCTCGCGAATTCAGATTGCCGAGCAAAGCCAGCTTGCTCCCGCCAGCGTAACCAAAATTACGCGTCAACTGATTGAACGCGGGCTGATTAAAGAAGTCGATCAGCAGGCCTCCACCGGGGGCCGCCGCGCCATCTCTATCGTCACCGAAACCCGTAATTTCCACGCAATTGGCGTTCGCCTTGGCCGCCACGACACCACGCTGACACTCTATGATATGAGCAGCAAAGTGGTTGCCGAAGAGCATTATCCGCTACCCGAGCGCACCCAGGAAACACTGGAGCACGCGCTGCTCAATACGATTGCCACCTTTATTGACAGTTGCCAGCGGAAAATCCGTGAGCTGATTGCAATCTCCGTTATCCTGCCAGGACTCGTTGACCCCGAAAGTGGCGTCATTCGCTATATGCCCCATATTCAGGTTGAAAACTGGGGACTGGTCGACGCACTGGAAAAACGTTTTCAGGTCACCTGTTTTGTCGGCCATGATATCCGCAGCCTTGCGCTTGCCGAGCACTATTTTGGGGCAAGTCAGGACTGCGAAGACTCCATTCTGGTGCGTGTCCATCGCGGAACCGGCGCAGGGATTATCTCCAACGGGCGTATTTTCATCGGACGCAACGGCAACGTGGGCGAAATAGGCCATATCCAGGTTGAGCCACTGGGCGAACGCTGCCATTGCGGTAACTTTGGTTGTCTGGAAACGATCGCTGCCAATGCGTCCATTGAACATCGCGTACAAAACTTACTGAAACAAGGCTATCCGAGCCGTCTCACGTTGGACGATTGCAGTATCAAAGCTATCTGCAAGGCAGCCAACAAAGGTGACAATCTGGCAGCAGAAGTTATCGAGCACGTGGGTCGCCACCTGGGTAAAACCATCGCGATTGCGATTAACCTGTTTAATCCGCAAAAAGTCGTCATCGCCGGTGAGATTACCGAAGCAGATAAAGTCCTGCTTCCGGCAATAGAAAGCTGCATTAATAATCAGGCACTGAAGGCGTTTCGCCACAATTTACCGGTGGTACGTTCCACGCTGGATCACCGTTCAGCAATTGGTGCATTTGCGCTGGTGAAGCGCGCCATGCTCAATGGTTCATTGCTGCAACGTTTGCTGGAAAGCTAATGCTCTCATATAGTAGTGGATTACTATACCCTAAATAATTCGAGTTACAGGACAAAACGCATTAGCGTTTTGAACAGCGCTTGTGCTGGCCCCGTAGGGGTGAGGCCGCTTGGCCGAATAACGCGGCGACGCAGCGAATCCCCTGGAGCGTACACCAGTACGTGACTGGGGTGAGCGAGGAAAGCCAACGCACATGCAACTTGAAGTATGACGGGTATATAAGACTCATAACGAATTCCCTGGGTAGTTCATGACCATTAAGAATGTAATTTGTGATATCGACGGCGTGCTGATGCACGACAATGTTGCCGTACCCGGTGCGGCAGAATTTCTGACCGGCATTCTGGAGAAAGGTTTACCGTTAGTCCTGCTGACGAACTACCCTTCGCAGACCGGGCAAGATCTGGCAAACCGCTTCGCCACCGCGGGTGTGAATGTCCCCGATAGCGTCTTTTATACTTCCGCCATGGCTACTGCTGATTTTCTCCGTCGCCAGGAAGGGAAAAAAGCCTACGTGGTGGGTGAAGGCGCGTTAATCCATGAGCTGTATAAAGCGGGCTTTACCATTACCGACGTTAACCCTGATTTTGTCATTGTCGGAGAGACCCGTTCGTACAACTGGGACATGATGCATAAAGCGGCTTACTTTGTGGCTAACGGCGCACGTTTTATCGCCACTAACCCGGATACCCACGGTCGCGGCTTTTACCCTGCCTGTGGTGCGCTCTGCGCCGGTATTGAGAAGATCTCCGGCCGTAAACCGTTTTATGTCGGCAAACCCAGCCCGTGGATTATTCGCGCAGCACTCAACAAAATGCAGGCGCACTCAGAAGAAACGGTCATTGTTGGCGACAACCTGCGCACCGATATTCTGGCAGGCTTTCAGGCGGGTCTGGAAACTATCCTGGTACTGTCTGGCGTATCCAAGCTTGACGATATTGACAACATGCCATTCAGACCAAGCTGGATCTATCCCTCCGTTGCAGAGATTGATGTGATTTGATCCCAGGCCGGATAAGACGCACGCGCGTCATCATCCGGCAATGTTGCGGCGCGAATACCGGATGATGGTGTAAGCGCCTTATTCGGCCCACAGAAATACCCCCATCTAATAAAATTGCCATTTTATTGATGATTCATCAATAAATGCGCTCATTACGTAATCTTTTTTCACCATTCAACAATCATCATTGAGTTTTTTATTTTCAGCCCACCAAACTCCTTGCGCCCCCAGCGGCTTTGCGGCATTTTCTTTATCAAGCAAACATAAAAAGCATCACGCAACAGGTTAACGGAGAAGGTTATGTGTTCTATTTTTGGCGTATTCGATATTAAAACTGACGCAGTTGAACTGCGTAAAAAGGCTCTGGAATTGTCCCGTCTGATGCGCCATCGCGGCCCGGACTGGTCTGGCATTTACGCCAGCGATAACGCCATTCTGGCGCACGAACGTCTGTCTATTGTCGACGTCAACGCCGGCGCTCAGCCGCTGTATAACGTGAAGAAAACACATATCCTGGCCGTTAACGGTGAGATTTATAACCATCAGGCGCTGCGTGCCGAATACGGCGATCGCTATCAGTTCCAGACTGGTTCTGACTGCGAAGTGATCCTTGCGCTGTATCAGGAAAAAGGTCCAGAGTTTCTGGATGACCTGCAAGGCATGTTTGCCTTCGCACTGTACGACAGCGAGCAGGACGCTTACCTGATTGGCCGCGATCACATCGGCATCATCCCACTGTATATGGGCTACGACGAACACGGTAACTTCTACGTTGCGTCTGAAATGAAGGCGCTGGTCCCTGTTTGCCGTACGATTAAAGAATTCCCGGCCGGTAGCTATCTGTGGAGTAAAGACGGCGAAATTCGTCAGTATTACCAGCGTGACTGGTTTGATTACGATGCAGTAAAAGACAACGTTACGGATAAAAACGAGCTGCGTCAGGCACTGGAAGATGCCGTGAAAAGTCACCTGATGTCCGATGTTCCTTACGGCGTGCTGTTATCCGGTGGTCTGGACTCCTCCGTGATTTCCGCCATCACGAAAAAGTATGCGGCGCGTCGTGTAGAAGATCAGGAACGCAGTGAAGCCTGGTGGCCGCAACTGCACTCTTTCGCGGTTGGCCTTGAAGGCGCACCGGACCTGAAAGCCGCGCAGGAAGTGGCAAACCACCTTGGTACTGTCCACCACGAGATCCATTTCACCGTGCAGGAAGGTCTGGATGCTATTCGCGACGTGATTTATCACATCGAAACCTATGATGTCACAACCATTCGTGCCTCAACGCCGATGTACTTAATGTCGCGCAAGATTAAAGCAATGGGCATTAAAATGGTGTTATCGGGTGAAGGGTCAGATGAAGTGTTTGGCGGCTATCTCTACTTCCACAAAGCGCCAGACGCGAAAGAGTTGCACGAAGAAACCGTGCGTAAACTGCAGGCGCTACACATGTTCGACTGCGCCCGTGCCAACAAAGCAATGTCTGCCTGGGGTGTCGAAGCCCGTGTGCCTTTCCTGGACAAAAAATTCCTTGATGTGGCAATGCGCATCAACCCACAGGACAAAATGTGCGGCAACGGAAAAATGGAAAAACATGTCCTGCGCGAATGTTTTGAATCGTATCTGCCCGCCAGCGTGGCGTGGCGTCAGAAAGAGCAGTTCTCTGACGGCGTCGGTTACAGCTGGATTGACACGCTGAAAGAAGTCGCTGCCGAGCAAGTTTCCGACCAACAACTGGAAACCGCCAGCTTCCGCTTCCCGTATAACACGCCATCGTCTAAAGAAGCGTATTTGTATCGTGAGATTTTTGAGGAACTGTTCCCGGTTGCCAGCGCGGCTGAATGTGTTCCTGGTGGCCCTTCTGTTGCCTGTTCTTCAGCAAAAGCCATTGAATGGGATGAAGCGTTCAAAACCATGAACGATCCGTCTGGTCGCGCGGTTGGCGTGCATCAGTCAGCCTATAAGTAAGCGAATCATCAGCAAAGAGCCCTGCGGGGCTCTTTTTTTATGTCGATTTAACGCGCGAAAAAACAATTAATAACTAATAATTGCCGAATATTGCGTCATGCTGTTCGCAACCTAACCAAACAGTCACATTCCAGCTATTTTCAATGAAAAAGGGGTTGACGCTTCAAGGCTCAATACGCATAATGCGCCCCGCAACGCCGATAAGGTTACGCGAAAAAAAGATGGCTACGTAGCTCAGCTGGTTAGAGCACATCACTCATAATGATGGGGTCACAGGTTCGAATCCCGTCGTAGCCACCATCTTTTTTTGCGGGAGTGGCGAAATTGGTAGACGCACCAGATTTAGGTTCTGGCGCCGCAAGGTGTGCGAGTTCAAGTCTCGCCTCCCGCACCATTCACCCGTAAGCGTTGCACGGATGGGGTATCGCCAAGCGGTAAGGCACCGGTTTTTGATACCGGCATTCCCTGGTTCGAATCCAGGTACCCCAGCCATTTTTTCTTCGATATAGCGGTTCACCGCGACGGTCATTGGGGTATCGCCAAGCGGTAAGGCACCGGTTTTTGATACCGGCATTCCCTGGTTCGAATCCAGGTACCCCAGCCATCGAAGAATATGTTAGTATTTGGCTACGTAGCTCAGCTGGTTAGAGCACATCACTCATAATGATGGGGTCACAGGTTCGAATCCCGTCGTAGCCACCATATTAAGGACGTATCGACTCGTTCGGTAAATCCAAAAAATTGTTGGGGTATCGCCAAGCGGTAAGGCTCTGGTTTCTGATACCAGCATTCCGAGGTTCGAATCCTCGTACCCCAGCCAATTTCAAAAAGTCGTCCACTCTGTGGGTGCACCCGTTGGGGTATCGCCAAGCGGTAAGGCTCTGGTTTCTGATACCAGCATTCCGAGGTTCGAATCCTCGTACCCCAGCCATATTAAAAAAGCTCGCTTCGGCGAGCTTTTTGCTTTTCTAACGCCGGTTGACGGCAATCCTTATCAGGCCTACATGACTTGTAGGCCTGATAAGCGTAGCGACATCAGGTACTACCCGAGCTACAACCCTAACGCATACTTCAGTGCCTGGCGCTTCAACACGCCTGCGCGTTCTGCAGCCATGAGCCCGAGATTACGTATGATGCGCAGCGGTTGCAGGTTATTACTGAATCCGGCGTAGAACAAATCCATGCCACTCTGCATGATAAAATTATCGGTCATACGGCGATTCTGATAGCGTTTCAGTACTGGCTGGCTAGCCCAGGACTCACCGTAGCTGCGGGCATTCACCAGCACGTCAATCAGTGCATCGACATCGCGAAATCCCAGATTTACGCCCTGCCCCGCCAAGGGATGAATGGTATGCGCGGCATCACCGACCAGCGCCAACCCCGGCTGGACATACTGCAACGCATGACGACGCGTAAGAGGAAATGCGCCTGCAGCCACAGGCAGCACGTTACCCAGTCGCGATGGGAAATGTTTGCCTATCTCTGTCTGGAGTTGCGCCATGCTTAAGCTTTGTAACTGGCGGATACGCGCCGGGGTGTCGTACCACACCAACGAAGCCCAGTCGTCGAACAACGGTAAAAATGCACGCGGACCGTCAGGGGTAAACTGCTGCCAGGTGCTGTCTCCGGGTGCGTTTTCACACTGGACAGTTATCAGCATACAAGATTGCGCGTATTGCCAGGCATGGATACCAATCCCGGCCATTTTGCGTACCTGGGAGTTGGCACCATCAGCACCGATCACCAGCTTCGCGTTGATTTTTCCACCATCTGCCAGCTCAAGTTCATGCCGGTCATTATGCCGATGTAAAGAAATCAGCGATGTGGGCACGCGCAACGTCACTTTAGGGTGAGCTTCCAGCGCCTGCCAGAGCGCTTGTTGCAGGACGGTATTCTCCACCATGTAACCCAACAACGGCAGCTTAAGCTCCGCAGCATCAAACACCACATGGGCATTTTCCCATTCCCACGTCTCCAGCCGACGATAAGGATGGCTGCGCATCCCCTGCACCGTATCCCAGACGCCCAGCCCCTTAAGCAGCGATACCGAAGCGGAACTGATGGCCGAAATTCTGACATCCGGCTGTCCGTCAGCCACAAACGGCGCGGGCACGGCATGCTCGATAACCGTTACCGTAAATCCGTGCTGCGCCAGTCCCAGCGCCAGCGCGCCGCCGACCATCCCCCCGCCGACAATGGCAATTTCCGTTGGTTGATTTGTCATGGTCAATCATCCTGTTACATGTATTGTGTAAGTTTACAGGATTTTTTACCCCTTGAGGCTGACATCCGTCATACTGGTCACAACCGCGCCAAAGCAGTACACTATGCGCCCTGCATTTCAGCCACAATTTCGCAAGAGCAAGTCGATGACCAAAAAACTCCATATTAAAACCTGGGGCTGTCAGATGAACGAATACGATTCATCGAAGATGGCCGATCTGCTGGATGCCACTCACGGGTATCAACTGACCGACGTGGCGGAAGAAGCGGATGTGCTGCTGCTGAATACCTGCTCAATCCGCGAGAAGGCTCAGGAAAAAGTCTTCCATCAGTTAGGTCGCTGGAAGCTCTTAAAAGAGAAAAATCCCGATCTCATCATTGGTGTTGGTGGCTGCGTGGCATCTCAGGAAGGCGACCATATTCGCCAACGCGCACACTACGTCGATATTATTTTCGGGCCGCAAACTCTGCATCGTCTGCCGGAAATGATCAACAAAGTGCGCGGTAGCAATACCCGTAGCCCGGTGGTAGATATCAGCTTCCCGGAGATCGAAAAGTTCGATCGTCTGCCGGAACCGCGTGCCGAAGGTCCAAGCGCATTTGTGTCCATCATGGAAGGCTGCAATAAATATTGTACTTACTGCGTGGTGCCCTACACCCGTGGTGAAGAAGTCAGCCGCCCGGCGGATGATATCCTGTTTGAAATCGCCCAGCTTGCGGCGCAAGGCGTACGCGAAGTGAACCTGCTGGGGCAAAACGTCAACGCCTGGCGTGGTGAAAACTACGATGGCACGATCGGTTCGTTCGCTGATCTACTCCGTCTGGTCGCTGCAATCGACGGCATTGACCGTATCCGATTTACCACCAGCCATCCGATCGAATTCACCGATGATATCGTTGAGGTCTACCGTGATACGCCAGAACTGGTGAGCTTCCTGCACCTGCCGGTACAGAGCGGTTCGGATCGTGTGCTAAACCTGATGGGTCGTACACATACCGCGCTGGAATACAAAGCGATCATCCGTAAACTGCGCGCAGCACGTCCGGATATCCAGATTAGCTCCGACTTTATCGTCGGCTTCCCAGGTGAAACCACCCAGGACTTCGAGCAGACCATGAAGCTGATCGCTGATGTCAATTTCGACATGAGTTACAGCTTTATCTTCTCTGCGCGCCCTGGCACTCCAGCAGCCGATATGGTTGACGATGTGCCGGAAGAAGAGAAAAAACAGCGTCTGTACATCCTGCAGGAGCGTATTAACCAGCAAGCCATGGCCTGGAGCCGTCGTATGCTTGGCACGACTCAGCGTATTCTGGTAGAAGGTACATCGCGTAAGAGCATCATGGAGCTATCAGGTCGTACCGAAAATAACCGCGTGGTGAACTTCGAAGGAACCCCGGAAATGGTCGGTAAGTTTGTGGATGTTGAAATTACCGATGTCTGGACGAACTCCCTGCGCGGCAAAGTCGTGCGCACTGAAGACGAAATGGGCCTGCGCATCGCAGAAACCCCGGAGTCAGTGATCGCACGCACCCGTAAAGAAAACGATCTGGGTGTCGGTATTTATCAGCCGTAATCCTGCTGAAATACGCCAATAATGCCCGATGGTGCTGCGCTTATCGGGCCTACACTTCCAGGCTCGCTGCTCCGGCGGGCCTTGTAATCTGCCCTGGCACCCCCATATTTATCGCAATGCTTGCGCCTTTCCCCCATGGCGTGAATAATTTCCTTAGATGCCGGTATATGTTCAGCGTCCGGCGAGACATGCATAAGAGGAACAGTTTGAACATAGACACTCGCGAAATCACCCTTGAACCCGCAGACAACGCCCGTCTGTTGAGCCTTTGCGGGCCATTTGATGACAACATAAAACAACTGGAGCGTCGTCTCGGCATCGAAATTAACCGCCGCGATAACCACTTCAAACTGACCGGTCGTCCCATTTGTGTCACCGCTGCGGCAGATATTTTACGCAGCCTGTATGTCGATACGGCCCCAATGCGCGGCCAGACACAGGACATCGAGCCAGAACAAATTCATCTGGCGATTAAAGAAGCGCGTGTGCTTGAACAGAGCGCAGACAGCGTGCCTGAGTTCGGCAAAGCGGTGAATATCAAAACTAAGCGCGGCGTCATTAAACCGCGTACGCCGAACCAGGCGCAGTATATTGCTAATATTCTTGACCACGACATCACCTTCGGTGTTGGCCCGGCGGGTACCGGTAAAACGTACCTTGCGGTTGCTGCTGCCGTCGATGCGCTAGAGCGTCAGGAGATCCGCCGTATTCTGCTAACCCGTCCGGCGGTTGAAGCCGGTGAAAAACTGGGTTTCCTGCCAGGCGATCTGAGCCAGAAAGTCGATCCGTATTTGCGTCCACTGTATGATGCGCTGTTCGAAATGCTGGGTTTTGAAAAGGTCGAGAAGCTGATTGAGCGTAACGTCATTGAGGTCGCACCGTTGGCCTATATGCGTGGCCGCACGTTAAACGATGCGTTCATCATTCTTGATGAGAGCCAGAACACCACCATCGAACAGATGAAAATGTTCCTGACCCGTATCGGCTTTAACTCCAAAGCCGTCATTACCGGGGACATCACGCAGATTGACCTGCCGCGCAGCACCAAGTCTGGTCTGCGTCATGCCATAGAAGTGCTGGCCGAAGTCGATGAGATTAGCTTTAATTTCTTCCATAGCGAAGACGTGGTACGCCACCCGGTTGTTGCCCGTATCGTGACGGCATATGAAGCCTGGGAAGAAGCAGAACAAAAACGCAAAGCCGAGCTGGCGGCAGAACGCAAGCGCGAAGCTCAGGAGCAGGAACAAAAATGAGTCAGGTTATTCTCGATTTACAGCTGGCATGCGAAAACGAATCCGGCTTACCACCAGAAAGTCAGTTTCAGACATGGCTGGATGCCGTGATCCCACAGTTTCAGGAAGAGTCAGAGGTCACGATTCGTTTGGTCGATGACGCTGAAAGCCACGAGCTGAACCTGACCTATCGCGGGAAAGATAAATCAACCAACGTGCTCTCTTTCCCGTTTGAAGCGCCTCCGGGCATTGAAATGCCGCTGCTGGGCGATCTGGTCATCTGCCGCCAGGTGGTTGAGAAAGAAGCTCAGGAGCAAGGCAAACCGCTTGAGGCCCACTGGGCGCATATGGTGGTACATGGTAGCTTGCATTTATTGGGCTACGACCATATTGAAGATGACGAAGCAGAAGAGATGGAATCCCTCGAAACAGAGATTATGCTTGCTCTGGGCTATGAGGATCCGTACATTGCCGAGAAAGAATAAGCATTTCGAAGTCTTGTAGCCTGATAAGCGTAGCGCCATCAGGCAAAACATGCCGTCACAGCTGAGTATACGCATGACGAGCGCCCCATTAACTAACATGAGAACCCATACGACGCCATGAGCGACGACAATTCACACAGTAGTGACACGTTAACCAGCAAAAAGGGATTTTTTTCCCTGTTACTGAGCCAACTTTTCCACGGTGAACCGAAAAACCGTGACGAACTGTTGGAGCTGATCCGTGATTCCGGGCAGAACGACCTTATCGATGAAGATACGCGCGATATGCTCGAAGGGGTGATGGACATTGCGGACCAGCGCGTTCGCGACATCATGATCCCCCGCTCTCAGATGATTACCCTGAAACGCAACCAGACTCTGGACGAATGCCTTGATGTCATTATCGAGTCTGCCCACTCGCGTTTTCCGGTGATCAGCGAAGACAAAGATCACATTGAAGGGATTCTGATGGCCAAGGATCTGCTGCCCTTTATGCGCAGCGATGCCGAAGCATTCAGCATGGAAAAAGTGTTACGCCAGGCGGTTGTTGTCCCTGAGAGCAAGCGTGTTGATCGCATGCTGAAAGAGTTCCGCTCCCAGCGTTACCATATGGCAATCGTCATCGACGAATTCGGCGGCGTGTCTGGTCTGGTGACCATCGAAGACATTCTTGAGCTGATCGTCGGTGAAATTGAAGATGAGTACGACGAAGAAGACGATATCGATTTCCGTCAGCTCAGCCGTCACACCTGGACTATTCGCGCGCTGGCGCCGATTGAAGACTTCAACGACGCCTTCGGGACCCACTTTAGCGACGAAGAAGTTGATACCATTGGCGGGCTGGTTATGCAGGCCTTTGGTCATTTACCCGCTCGCGGTGAGACCATCGACATCGATGGTTACCAGTTCAAAGTGGCGATGGCTGACAGCCGTCGTATTGTTCAGGTTCATGTCAGAATTCCGGACGACTCACCCCAGCCCAAACTGGACGAATAAACCCGAAACTGGATCATACACTACATGGCATTTGCCCCATTAATTGAACGCCAGCGCATTCGCCTGCTGCTGGCGTTATTATTCGGTGCCTGCGGGACGCTGGCGTTCTCTCCGTATGACATCTGGCCCGCCGCGATTATTTCGCTGATGGGTTTGCAGGCCCTCACCCTCAACCGCCGTCCACTCCAGTCTGCTGCCATTGGCTACTTCTGGGGAATGGGGCTGTTTGGTTCAGGCATCAACTGGGTCTACGTCAGCATCGCGCAATTTGGCGGCATGCCGGGGCCGGTAAACGTTTTTCTCGTGGTTCTGCTTGCCGCCTACCTGTCGCTCTACACCGGTCTGTTTGCTGGCATTCTGTCGCGTCTGTGGCCGAAAACTAGCTGGATTCGGGTAGCGATTGCCGCGCCGGTTATCTGGCAGATAACTGAATTCCTGCGCGGCTGGGTTCTGACCGGCTTCCCATGGTTGCAGTTTGGCTACAGCCAAATTGATGGCCCGCTTAAAGGGCTTGCACCGGTAATGGGCGTAGAAGCAATCAACTTCCTGTTGATGATAGTCAGCGGCCTGCTGGTGCTGGCGTTAGTCAGCCGTAACTGGCGTCCGCTGGTCGTGGCCGTGATCCTCTTCGCACTGCCCTTCCCGCTTCGCTATATCCAGTGGTATACGCTGGAACCTGAAAAAACCACGCAGGTATCGATGGTGCAAGGCGACATTCCACAGTCGCTGAAGTGGGATGAGGGCCAGCTACTTAACACGCTGAAGATTTACCTTGATGCTACCGAGCAAGAGATGGGTAAATCGCAGCTAATTATCTGGCCGGAGTCTGCAATCCCGGATCTGGAAATTAATCAGCAGCGTTTTCTGAGCATGATGGATGACCTGCTGAAATCCAAAAACAGCACGCTGATCACCGGCATTGTCGACGCTCGCCTCAACAAGCAGAACCGTTACGATACCTACAACACCATCATTACGCTGGGTAAAGACAGTCCGTACAGTTATGACTCGACCAATCGCTATAACAAAAATCACCTCGTCCCATTTGGTGAGTTTGTTCCGCTGGAATCGATTCTGCGCCCGTTAGCACCGTTCTTTGATCTGCCGATGTCGTCATTCAGCCGTGGGCCATATGTTCAGCCCCAGCTCCATGCGCATGGTTTCAAACTGACAGCGGCAATCTGCTACGAAATTATTCTTGGCGAACAGGTACGTGACAACTTCCGCCCGGATACTGACTATCTGTTGACCATCTCTAACGATGCCTGGTTCGGTAAGTCGATCGGTCCGTGGCAACATTTCCAGATGGCGCGTATGCGTTCTCTGGAGCTGGCACGCCCGCTGCTGCGTAGCACCAATAACGGTATTACCGCGGTGATTGGCCCGCAAGGTGAAATTCAGGCGATGATCCCGCAGTTTACCCGTCAGGTACTGACCACCAGCGTTACGCCAACCACGGGCTTAACCCCATATGCGCGAACCGGTAACTGGCCGCTGTGGCTGCTTACCGCTTTGTTTGGTTTCGGTGCGGTGGTAATGAGCCTGCGCCAACGCCGCCGTTAAATTCGCAGGCCGGATAAGGCGGTACGCCGCCGCCCGGCCATCATGCCTCCTCCGCCGGATGGCGCTGCGCTTATCCGGCTTACTCCTCTCTCCTCTCCCATTCTGGCACGTCTATTGCTTTGTTATACAAGGCAAACGCTGTTTTGGCTGAATGTGCAACCTGGTCGCACCAAAGTTGAGCGAAGGTAGCACCTGAAAAGTGCAACAAGATATTTTTGCCCCCAAATGGTGCGGCGCACTTCGCAAAAATAAACAATAACACAGCAAATTCTTTACATTCATCCAAACTAAATGTTAACAAACATATACAAGACTGCACGTTTAAGTAGCAAACAATAACAACATCACAATGGGTATCAATGCGTCACCGGCGCAGACGATAAAGGAGTTGGATATGCAATTACGTAAGCTCGCCACAGCCATGCTGGTTATGGGAATGTCCGCTGGTCTGGCGCACGCAGAAGACGCAGCACCAGCGGCAGGCAGTACGCTGGATAAGATCGCTAAAAATGGCGTAATCGTCGTCGGACACCGCGAATCCTCGGTACCGTTTTCTTACTACGATAATCAGCAAAAAGTGGTCGGCTATTCACAGGATTACTCCAACGCAATTGTTGACGCTGTGAAGAAAAAGCTGAACAAGCCTGACCTGCAGGTGAAACTGATCCCAATTACCTCTCAGAACCGTATTCCGCTGTTGCAAAATGGCACCTTCGACTTTGAGTGTGGTTCCACCACCAACAACGTTGAGCGCCAGAAGCAAGCGGCTTTCTCTGACACTATTTTCGTTGTCGGCACCCGTCTGCTGGCGAAAAAAGGTGGCGATATCAAAGATTTCCCTGATCTGAAAGGGAAAGCGGTAGTCGTTACTTCCGGTACCACCTCAGAAGTGCTGCTGCACAAACTGAACGAAGAACAAAAAATGGATATGCGCATCATCAGCGCGAAAGACCACGGTGACTCTTTCCGTACTCTGGAAAGTGGTCGCGCCGTTGCCTTTATGATGGATGACGCACTGCTGGCCGGCGAGCGCGCGAAAGCGAAGAAACCGGACAACTGGGAGATCGTTGGCAAGCCGCAATCTCAGGAAGCTTACGGCTGTATGCTGCGTAAAGACGATGCTGAATTCAAAAAGCTGATGGATGACACCATTGCCCAGGCTCAGACTTCAGGCGAGGCGGAAAAATGGTTTGATAAGTGGTTTAAAAACCCGATTCCACCGAAAAACCTGAACATGAATTTCGAACTGTCAGACGAAATGAAGGCTCTGTTCAAGTCACCGAATGATAAAGCGCTTAACTAACTAAAATAAATGGGGCGAGTTCACCTTGCCCTCTCGATTGTTACTTGGCACGGACAGACTATAAGCCTGATGGTCGTTCCCCATCAGGCCTGAAAACCGCTAAACGCTGAATAACAATCTTCGAGGGTAGCGCTGCTACCCTTTTTTTTCTGGAGTAGATTTATGTCTATAGACTGGAACTGGGGTATTTTTTTACAACAGGCCCCGTTCGGCAACACCACCTATCTTGGCTGGCTCTGGAGCGGTTTCCAGGTCACTGTCGCATTATCCATCACCGCCTGGATTATCGCTTTCCTGGTGGGTTCGTTATTCGGCATCTTACGTACCGTTCCAAATCGTTTCCTTTCCGGGATCGGTACGCTGTATGTCGAGCTCTTTCGTAACGTACCGCTGATCGTTCAATTTTTTACCTGGTACCTGGTCGTGCCTGAGTTGCTGCCGGAAAATATTGGCATGTGGTTTAAGTCAGAGCTGGACCCTAACATCCAGTTCTTCCTTTCCTCCATGATTTGTCTGGGGCTGTTTACCGCCGCACGCGTCTGTGAGCAGGTTCGTGCCGCGATTCAATCACTGCCTCGCGGGCAGAAAAACGCCGCACTGGCGATGGGGCTAACGCTGCCACAGGCCTACCGCTATGTTTTGCTGCCAAACGCCTACCGCGTGATTGTGCCGCCGATGACGTCAGAGATGATGAACCTGGTGAAGAACTCAGCCATCGCCTCAACCATCGGTCTGGTTGATATGGCTGCACAGGCGGGAAAACTGCTGGATTACTCTGCCCACGCATGGGAATCATTTACGGCCATTACCCTGGCCTATGTACTGATTAACGCCTTTATTATGCTGGTGATGAATCTCGTCGAACGTAAAATCCGCCTGCCTGGCAATTTAGGAGGCAAATAATGTACGAATTTGACTGGAGTTCTATCGTCCCTTCCCTGCCATTTTTGTTGGATGGGCTGCTCATCACGCTGAAAATCACCGTTACAGCGGTTGTCATCGGTATCGTGTGGGGAACCCTCCTGGCAGTCATGCGACTGTCGAGCTTTGCGCCGATTTCCTGGTTTGCAAAGATCTACGTCAACGTATTCCGCTCCATCCCTCTGGTCATGGTGCTGCTGTGGTTCTACCTGATTGTGCCCGGTTTTCTGCAAAACGTGCTGGGGCTGTCACCGAAAACCGATATTCGCCTGATCTCAGCAATGGTCGCGTTTTCGATGTTCGAAGCGGCCTACTACTCGGAAATTATCCGTGCCGGGATCCAGAGTATCTCTCGCGGGCAGTCCAGCGCTGCGCTGGCGCTAGGGATGACGCACTGGCAATCAATGAAACTCATCATATTGCCACAGGCATTCCGCGCCATGGTTCCGCTGCTACTGACTCAGGGCATCGTACTGTTCCAGGATACCTCGCTGGTCTACGTATTGAGTCTGGCAGATTTCTTCCGCACCGCCTCCACTATTGGCGAGCGTGACGGTACACAGGTTGAAATGATCCTGTTCGCTGGCGCCGTTTATTTTGTATTCAGTCTGAGCGCATCGTTGTTGGTCAGCTATTTGAAGAAAAGGACAGTTTAATGATTACCCTGAAAAATGTTTCTAAATGGTATGGTCACTTTCAGGTGCTGACCGACTGCTCCACGGAAGTGAAAAAAGGAGAAGTGGTGGTGGTCTGTGGCCCGTCAGGCTCCGGTAAATCCACACTTATCAAGACGGTAAACGGCCTGGAACCAGTCCAGCAGGGCATCATCACGGTTGACGGCACCGTCGTAAATGACAAGAAAACCGATCTGGCCAAACTGCGCTCCCGCGTCGGCATGGTGTTCCAGCACTTTGAGCTGTTCCCCCATTTGTCGATCATCGAGAATTTGACACTAGCCCAGGTCAAAGTGCTTAAACGCGATAAAGCGCCTGCGCGTGCAAAAGCGCAAAAGCTGCTTGAACGCGTTGGTCTGGCAGCGCATGCCGAGAAGTTTCCGGCACAACTCTCAGGGGGTCAGCAACAACGTGTCGCTATCGCCCGGGCGCTGTGTATGGATCCTATTGCCATGCTGTTTGACGAGCCGACGTCAGCACTGGACCCCGAAATGATCAACGAAGTACTGGACGTGATGGTTGAGCTGGCCAATGAAGGGATGACCATGATGGTGGTTACCCACGAAATGGGCTTTGCGCGGAAAGTAGCGAACCGGGTGATCTTTATGGATGAAGGGAAAATTGTTGAAGACTCACCGAAAGAAGAGTTCTTCGCCAATCCAAAATCAGACCGAGCCAAAGACTTCCTCGCGAAAATATTGCACTGATCATACTGGCGCGTACATTCAGGTGCGCGCCACCTCACGCTTTATACCTTCACTTCTCGAATCATGTACAGCCCAGCGTTAACCTTGTCACAAAGTCCCACTTACAAGGAGCAACAATGGCACTTCCCATTCTGTTTGATTGCGATCCAGGTCATGACGACGCTATCGCAATTGTTCTCGCCCTCGCCTCACCTGAGCTGGACGTTAAAGCGATAACCTCTTCTGCTGGTAACCAGACACCCGATAAAACGTTACGTAACGTGTTGCGCATGTTGACGCTGCTTAACCGTACCGATATTCCAGTGGCCGGCGGAGCGCTAAAACCATTGATGCGCGATCTGATTATCGCCGACAACGTGCACGGTGAAAGCGGTCTGGATGGCCCTGCGCTACCGGAGCCCGCTTTTGCTCCACAGGCCTGTACAGCCGTTGAATTGATGGCAAAAACCCTACGCGAGAGCCATGAGCCGGTAACGATTGTCTCCACCGGGCCGCAAACGAACGTGGCGTTGCTGCTGAACAGCCATCCTGAACTGCACGCTAAGATCGCCCGTATCGTTATCATGGGTGGTGCAATGGGTCTCGGGAACTGGACGCCCGCGGCAGAGTTCAATATTTATGTTGATCCTGAAGCGGCCGAGATTGTGTTCCAGTCGGGAATTCTGGTAGTGATGGCGGGGCTTGATGTCACACATAAAGCACAAATTCATCGTGAAGATACTGAACGGTTCCGTGCGATTGGGAACCCCATTTCCACCATTGTCGCTGAGTTGCTGGACTTTTTCTTCGAGTATCACAAAGACGAGAAATGGGGATTTGTCGGTGCACCGCTGCACGACCCATGCACCATTGCCTGGCTGCTGAAACCTGAGCTGTTTACTACCGTTGAGCGGTGGGTCGGGGTGGAAACGCAGGGTAAATATACCCAGGGAATGACCGTGGTGGACTACTACTTCCTGAGCGGCAATAAGCCAAATGCCAGTGTGATGGTGGACGTTGATCGCCAGGGGTTTGTCGATCTGCTGGCAGAGCGTCTGAAGTTTTACGCCTAAACCACGTCGGATGGCGCTAACGCTTATCCGGCCTACAAAATCGTGCAATTTGTAGGCCGGATAAGACGCTTTGCGTCGCCATCCGGCAATAAGCGATTACGGTTCAAACGGCCGGCGCTGGAACTGATCGTGTCCACATTTCGGACACAGCGGCAGCACATCCGGGGTGTAAACCGCTAAATGGAAATGGCACTTCTCGCAGACCAGATTTCCCAGTCCCACCACCTCGCCACTGTGATAAACCCCATGATGGCTAAGGTCCTGAAATACCTCGCGCCATTCAAGCTGCGTTTTGTCGGTGATATCGGCCAACTCTTGCCAGATACTCTCCTTGATAACCCGCATAAAGACGCTGTCACTCTCTTCATCAAGGCTCTCTTCATAGCTAAGAGCGAACTCCTCCAGGTCACGCCTCACGGCCCGGGTAAGCTCTTCCACCTCGGTTCGGGTTAACTCCCCGGTTTGCATCACGCGCTGACGCGCCTGGTCCACCAGCGCATCAATATCGCGTTCGCCATTTCGCAGACGTTCGCTGAGTGACGTCACCAGTTCACGGTAATATTGAGCAACCTTGTTCATCGCTTCGCCTCCTGGGTCGTTAACTGTCTATAATAATAGACGTTATTTACGCTACGCTTTGCAAGACTGTCCACAGAGTGTGTAAATTCGTGCAAGAATTATCCTTGCGGGAATTCAACGCTGAATGCGCGAAAGGCTGTTTTGACGCGGGCGTTTGGGCTATGCTATGCGGATCTGAAACACCACATCTAGAGCTACGTTTGTAGCTGTATTGAAAACAGGACCACTGGCTGCCATGCAAGAGCAATACCGCCCGGAAGAGATAGAATCCAAAGTACAGCTTCACTGGGATGAGAAGCGCACATTTGAAGTTACCGAAGACGAGAGCAAAGAGAAGTATTACTGCCTGTCTATGCTTCCCTATCCTTCTGGTCGACTACACATGGGCCACGTACGTAACTACACCATCGGTGACGTAATCGCCCGCTACCAGCGCATGCTGGGCAAAAACGTACTGCAGCCTATTGGCTGGGATGCGTTCGGTCTGCCTGCGGAAGGTGCTGCGGTTAAAAACAACACCGCGCCAGCACCGTGGACGTACGACAACATCGCTTACATGAAAAACCAGCTCAAAATGCTGGGCTTTGGTTACGACTGGAGCCGCGAGCTGGCAACCTGTACCCCGGAATACTATCGTTGGGAACAGAAGTTCTTCACCGAACTGTACAAAAAAGGTCTGGTATACAAGAAAACCTCTGCGGTGAACTGGTGCCCTAACGACCAGACCGTACTGGCAAACGAACAGGTTATTGACGGCTGCTGCTGGCGCTGCGATACCAAAGTTGAGCGTAAAGAGATCCCACAGTGGTTCATCAAAATTACCGCTTACGCTGACGAACTGCTGCGTGATCTGGATAACCTGGATCACTGGCCTGACACCGTTAAAACAATGCAGCGTAACTGGATTGGCCGCTCTGAAGGTGTAGAAATCACCTTCAACGTGAACGGTTACGACAACACGCTGACCGTCTATACCACCCGTCCGGACACCTTTATGGGTGCAACCTACCTGGCTGTTGCGGCAGGTCATCCGCTGGCGCAAAAAGCGGCGGCAAATAACCCGGAGCTGGCGGCATTTATCGATGAATGTCGCAACACCAAGGTTGCTGAAGCTGAAATGGCGACCATGGAGAAGAAAGGTGTCGATACCGGCTTTAAAGCCATTCACCCGCTGACGGGCGAAGAGATCCCGGTTTGGGCAGCAAACTTTGTCCTGATGGAATACGGTACGGGCGCTGTGATGGCCGTTCCGGGTCACGATCAGCGCGATTATGAGTTTGCGACCAAGTATGGCCTGGCCATCAAGCCGGTCATTCTGACCGCTGAAGGCGCAGAGCCGGATCTGTCTGAACAGGCGCTGACCGAAAAAGGCGTGTTGTTTAACTCTGGCGAGTTTGACGGTCTGGCCTTCGAAGACGCGTTCAACGCCATTGCTGACAAGCTGGTAGCGAAAGGCGTGGGTGAACGTAAAGTTAACTACCGTCTGCGCGACTGGGGTGTTTCCCGTCAGCGTTACTGGGGTGCGCCAATCCCGATGGTCACGCTGGAAGACGGCACCGTACTGCCGACACCAGAAGATCAACTGCCGGTGATTCTGCCAGAAGATGTCGTCATGGACGGTATCACCAGCCCGATCAAAGCCGATCCGGAGTGGGCGAAAACCACCGTTAACGGTATGCCTGCCCTGCGTGAAACCGACACCTTTGATACTTTTATGGAGTCTTCCTGGTACTACGCGCGTTATACCTGCCCGCAGTACAACGAAGGGATGCTGGATCCGGAAGCGGCAAACTACTGGCTGCCGGTTGATATCTACATTGGTGGTATTGAACACGCCATCATGCACCTGCTCTACTTCCGCTTCTTCCACAAACTGATGCGCGACGCGGGCATGGTGAACTCTGACGAACCGGCTAAACAGCTGCTGTGCCAGGGTATGGTGCTGGCAGATGCATTCTACTACGTTGGCGCAAACGGCGAGCGTAACTGGGTTTCTCCGGTTGATGCGATCGTTGAACGCGACGAAAAAGGCCGTATCGTTAAGGCCCAGGACGCACAAGGTCATGAACTGGTGTATACCGGCATGAGCAAAATGTCCAAATCGAAAAATAACGGTATCGACCCGCAGGTAATGGTTGAACGTTACGGTGCGGATACCGTACGTCTGTTCATGATGTTTGCCTCTCCGGCTGATATGACGCTGGAATGGCAAGAATCCGGCGTAGAAGGGGCAAACCGCTTCCTGAAACGTGTCTGGAAACTGGTTTACGAGCACACCACCAAAGGTGATGTGGCTGCACTGAACGTTGATGCGTTGAGCGAAGACCAAAAAACGCTGCGTCGTGACGTGCACAAAACCATCGCTAAAGTCACCGATGATATCGGTCGCCGTCAGACCTTTAACACCGCGATTGCGGCGATTATGGAACTGATGAACAAGCTGGCAAAAGCACCGCAGGAAGACGAACAGGACCGCGCCCTGATGCAGGAAGCGCTGTTGGCCGTTGTGCGTATGCTTAACCCGTTCACCCCACACGTTTGCTTCACCTTGTGGCAAGCGCTGAAAGGCGAAGGTGATATCGACAATGCACCGTGGCCTGTTGCTGACGAAAGCGCAATGGTCGAAGACTCTACGCTGGTCGTGGTTCAGGTCAACGGCAAAGTCCGTGGTAAAATTACCGTCCCGGTAAACGCCACTGAAGAGCAGGTTCGTGAACGTGCTGGCCAGGAGCATCTGGTCGCAAAATATCTTGATGGCGTTACCGTACGTAAAGTGATTTATGTACCGGGTAAACTCCTCAATCTGGTCGTTGGCTAAGCGCGGGAGGAAGCGTGCGACATCTGACAACATTGTTGTTATCCCTGGTGGTGCTTGTCACCGCCGGGTGTGGCTGGCATCTGCGTAGTACTACGCAGGTTCCCCCCACGATGAAAACCATGATTCTGGTCACGGGCGATCCGAACGGCCCGTTAAGCCGTGCGGTGCGTAATCAGCTGCGTTTGAATGGCGTTACACTGCTGGAAGACAGCTCAACGCGCAAAGACGTTCCGTCCTTACGCCTTGGTGCAGTCAGCATTTCGCAGGATACCGCGTCCGTGTTCCAGAACGGTCAAACCGCTGAATACCAGATGGTGATGTCCGTAAGTGCTTCAGTCCTGATCCCGGGCCATGATATTTACCCGATCAGCGCTAAAGTCTATCGTTCATTCTTCGACAACCCGCAAGCGGCACTGGCGAAGGATAACGAGCAGGAGATGATCGTTAAAGAGATGTACGACAAGGCGGCCGAGCAGTTGATTCGTAAACTGCCAAGCGTACATATTGCTGATGTTCAGTCATCCAGTGATGACGTCGAGCCTGCAGTGAAAACTGCAGCGCCAGCGTCCTCCTCTCCGGCGCGTGTTTCCACCACGCTGGGTAACTGATGCTCAAGTTGTACCCTGAACAACTCCGCGCACAGCTCAATGAAGGGCTGCGCGCGGCGTATTTATTACTGGGCAATGACCCCCTGTTGTTGCAGGAGAGCCAGGACATCGTCCGTATGGCTGCCGCCGCACAAGGGTTCGAAGAACACCATACGTTCACCCTCGATACCAGCACCGACTGGGGCGCAATCTTTTCCCTTTGCCAGGCGATGAGCCTGTTTGCCAGCCGTCAAACGTTACTCCTGCAGCTGCCAGAAAATGGCCCCAATGCCGCCATTAACGAACAACTTGCCTCGCTCGTCACGCTGCTACATGACGATCTGCTGCTTATTGTTCGTGGTAACAAGCTGACCAAAGCCCAGGAAAACGCCGCATGGTATTCCGGACTGGCGAATAACGCGGTGCTGGTCAGTTGCCAGACACCTGAACAGGCACAGCTTCCGCGTTGGGTAGCTGCAAGGGCGAAACATCATAATCTGCAGCTGGATGACGCCGCCAACCAGCTCTTATGCTATTGCTACGAAGGCAATCTGTTAGCGTTAGCGCAGGCGCTGGAGCGGTTGTCGCTACTTTGGCCTGACGGTAAATTAACGCTGCCTCGCGTGGAGCAAGCCGTTAACGATGCCGCGCACTTTACCCCCTTCCACTGGGTAGATGCGCTGCTGATGGGCAAAAGCAAGCGCGCGCTGCATATTCTGCAACAGCTCCGTCTTGAAGGCAGTGAACCCGTTATTTTGTTACGTACTCTGCAGCGGGAATTATTACTGCTGGTGAACCTGAAACGGCAGTCGGCCCATACCCCATTACGGGCATTGTTTGACAAACATCGGGTATGGCAAAATCGCCGTGGCATGATGGGAGATGCGTTAAACCGACTGACCCCCACGCAGTTACGTCAGGCGGTCACGCTGTTAACACGTACGGAAATTACGCTTAAACAAGACTATGGTCAGTCAGTGTGGGCGGAGCTTGAGGGACTTTCCCTGTTGCTTTGCCATAAATCACTGGCAGATGTTTTTATTGATGGTTGATATGAAATCATTGCAGGCTCTGTTCGGTGGCACCTTTGATCCGGTGCATTATGGTCATCTGAAACCCGTTGAAATTCTGGCTAATCTGATTGGCCTGTCTCGGGTTATTGTCATGCCCAATAACGTGCCACCACATCGTGCGCAACCGGAAGCCTCCAGCGCCCAGCGTAAACATATGCTTGAACTGGCCATTGCCGACAAACCTTTGTTTTCACTGGATGAGCGCGAGCTAAAACGCGATACCGCCTCGTACACCGCACAAACACTGCAAGAGTGGCGCGTGGAACAAGGCCCGGATGCACCGCTGGCATTCATTATTGGTCAGGATTCACTGCTGACCTTTCCTTCCTGGCATGATTACGACACGATTCTGGATAACACCCATCTTATCGTGTGTCGACGACCGGGTTATCCCCTTGAGATGGCACAGGAACAGCACCAGCAATGGCTGGAGCGCCATCTGACCCATACGGCAGATGATCTGCATAACCTGCCGGCAGGTAAGATTTACCTTGCCGAAACGCCCTGGTTCAATATCTCCGCTACGCTTATCCGCGAACGCCTGGAAAAAGGCGAGCCGTGCGACGACTTACTGCCACGCGCCGTGCTCGACTATATCAACCAGCAGGGTTTGTACCGCTAAGCGTGTTGTTTAATGCCGCCAGCAGGCGGTCATTTTCTTGCTGGCTGCGAACAGCAACCCGGTAATAACGCGCGTCCAACCCAGGGTAATTGGCACAACTACGGATCAAAACATGTTGTTCCAGCAGTGATTTTTGCAAATCGATATCCGGTCGATCGCAGCGTAACAGCCGATAGTTAGCCCGACCGGGATAGACAGTCAGGCCGGGCAGCGTTTGCAATTGTTGATCAAATCGCTGTCCTTCCTGTGCCAGCCATTGCCACGTCGCCCGCTGGTAGGCGCTATCGCTTAGAATCATCTCTCCCGCCAGCGCGGCAAATGCGTTAATTGACCACGGCATTTGTCGGCTGCGCATCCGTGCCACGGCCTGTTCGTCGCTATTGACCAGATAACCCAATCGCAACCCCGGTATCGCATAGAACTTGGTCAGCGAGCGAAGAACCCAAATGTGCGGATTCTCTTGTAGCCGCGGAATAAAACCTTCCTCCCCGGCAATAAAATCGATAAAGGCTTCATCCAGAATCAAGGTAATCCCCAATTCAGCGCAGCGCGTTGTTATCGCAGCAAGCAGACGATCATCGGGCAATAGCCCTGTCGGGTTGTTCGGCGTACAGAGAAAAAGGCAGTCCAACTGCGGCGTTAACGCATCAAGGATCGTGGCGGTGAGCTGCCAGCCATCCTCCTCGCGCAGCGCAAACTCATGGATTGCACATTCTCCCCATTCCAGCGCCCGGCGGTATTCAGCAAATCCGGGGGCGACAATCATCGCATGGCGCGGCTTGAGCCCATTAACGATGGTGAAAATAGATTCTGTTTCGCCATTCCCCGCGAGGATCCACGAAACAGGTATCTGGTGATGCTGCGCCAGCGCCGCATGCAACTGGGTGTAGTCAACGTCCGGGTAGCGTTCAGCCCTGTCCAGATTGTCGATAAGCGCGCATTTTAAGGTTGCGGGCATACCCAGCGGGTTAATATTCGCGCTAAAATCCAGCAATTGCTCAGGCGGGATGCCCAACAATGCGGCGGCTTCTCGGGTATTACCGCCGTGCGCGCTCTTCAATAAAGACATCGTGCCGCTCCAGTCAAAAGAGGGTATTTTATTGAAAAAATCTCTACGCAATCAGGGCAAGCATCATATTTTGTGCGAATAGCCCTAAGAGGAAAAAATGAGACTCTGGTTAGTACGTCACGGAGAAACCGAAGCCAATGTCGCTGGGTTATACAGCGGTCATGCCCCCACACCGCTAACGGAACGGGGGATTGCTCAGGCGCAATCACTGAGTGGGCTGCTACGCAATGTCCCTTTCAACAACGTTCTGTGCAGCGAACTCGAACGCGCCCGCCATACAACCCAACTGATTCTGGCGGAACGCGAGGTTCCTGTGCGTGTCATGCCTGAACTTAATGAGATGTTCTTTGGCGACTGGGAAATGCGCCATCATCGCGATCTTGCACGTGAAGACGCTGAAAATTATGCCGTATGGTGTAATGACTGGCAGAACGCAACCCCAACCAATGGCGAAGGATTCCAGGCATTTTCACAGCGTGTTGAACGTTTCATTGCGCAGCTTGCTGATTACAAAGACAGTCAAAATCTGTTGGTGGTAAGTCATCAGGGTGTGCTGAGCGTGCTGGTGGCCCGGCTGCTGTCCATGCCCGCGGCCGCCATGTGGCACTTTCGCATCGAACAGGGTTGCTGGAGTGCAATTGATTTTTGTGACGACTTTGCGGTTCTGAAAGTTCTCAATAGTCGCGCCGTGTGGCACGAGGGTGAGTGAATGCACTGTTTTTTCTGCCGAAGGGCCTCTCTCCCATTGACACCCTATGACAGGCTGCTATTCTCCGCAACCTGACTTTTCCCGCCTTTCAGAGCTTTGCAGAAATTGTTTTACAAAAATGGCGATGCATTCTGTTGCGCGGGGTGGGATGATAGCGCACTTCAAAAGCGCTTTCGGAGACATTTGTCCCGATATCGCCTCTGGTTCAGGTATACTAACAGACGTTTTTAACTCTTTTTCACCCAGGGGGAACACTTGCAGGGTAAAGCACTCCAGGATTTTGTAATCGACAAAATTGATGACCTGAAAGGTCAAGACATCATCGCCTTAGATGTTCAGGGCAAATCCAGTATCACCGATTGCATGATTATCTGCACTGGCACGTCCAGCCGCCATGTCATGTCTATCGCCGATCACGTTGTTCAGGAATCTCGCACCGCCGGTCTGCTGCCGCTTGGCGTAGAAGGCGAAAACGTAGCTGACTGGATCGTTGTCGATCTTGGCGATGTGATTGTCCACGTTATGCAGGAAGAGAGCCGTCGCCTGTATGAACTGGAAAAACTCTGGAGTTAATACGTGAAGCTGCAACTTGTCGCCGTGGGTACGAAAATGCCTGACTGGGTGCAAACCGGTTTTACGGAGTACCTGCGTCGGTTTCCAAAAGACATGCCCTTTGAGCTGATTGAAATCCCGGCAGGAAAACGCGGCAAGAACGCGGACATTAAACGCATTCTCGACAAAGAGGGTGAACAGATGCTGGCCGCCGCAGGCAAAAACCGCATCGTCACCCTTGATATCCCAGGCAAACCCTGGGACACGCCACAACTGGCGACCGAGCTGGAACGCTGGAAACTGGATGGTCGTGACGTCAGTCTGTTGATTGGCGGGCCGGAAGGGCTGTCCCCCGCCTGCAAAGCGGCAGCGGAACAAAGCTGGTCACTCTCTGCATTAACCCTTCCCCACCCTCTTGTTCGGGTGCTGGTCGCAGAGAGTCTGTACAGGGCGTGGAGCATTACCACCAACCATCCTTATCACCGTGAGTGATCATTGATTCTTGAGTAGATTAAGCAGCGGATGAAACTACAGAATTCTTTTCGCGACTATACGGCTGAGTCCGCGCTGTTTGTGCGTCGGGCGCTGGTCGCTTTTTTGGGGATTTTGCTGCTCACTGGTGTGCTAATCGCCAATCTTTATAATCTGCAAATCGTTCGCTTTACTGATTATCAGACCCGTTCGAACGAGAACCGTATCAAACTGGTGCCTATCGCCCCCAGCCGCGGCATCATTTATGACCGCAACGGAATTCCTCTCGCCCTTAACCGCACTATTTATCAGATAGAGATGATGCCGGAGAAGGTCGACAATATTCAGGATACCCTCGACGCGCTACGCAACGTCGTGGATCTGACCGATGACGATATCGCAGCCTTTAAAAAAGAGCGAGCCCGCTCGCATCGCTTCACCTCGATCCCGGTAAAAACCAACCTGACTGAAGTTCAGGTCGCACGCTTTGCCGTGAATCAGTATCGTTTCCCCGGCGTCGAGGTCAAAGGCTATAAACGCCGCTATTATCCATACGGTTCTGCACTGACCCACGTGATTGGCTACGTATCGAAAATCAACGACAAAGACGTTGAACGTCTGGATAAAGACGGCAAGCTGGCCAACTACGCAGCCACACATGACATCGGCAAGCTGGGTATCGAGCGCTATTACGAAGACGTACTTCATGGCCAAACCGGTTATGAAGAGGTTGAAGTCAATAACCGTGGCCGCGTCATTCGACAGCTCAAAGAAGTCGCCCCGCAGGCCGGGCACGATATCTATCTGACGCTTGATTTAAAACTCCAGCAATACATTGAAACGTTGCTGGCGGGTAGCCGTGCCGCCGTCGTGGTCACAGACCCGCGTACTGGCGGTGTTCTGGCTCTGGTCTCTATGCCGAGCTACGATCCGAACCTGTTCGTGGACGGCATCTCCAGCAAAGATTATTCCGGGTTACTCAATGACCCCAATACCCCACTGGTCAACCGCGCCACGCAAGGTGTTTACCCTCCAGCGTCCACGGTTAAACCTTATGTTGCGGTCTCTGCGTTAAGCGCAGGCGTGATTACCCGCAATACCGGGCTATTCGATCCCGGTTGGTGGCAATTACCCGGTTCAGAGAAACGTTACCGTGACTGGAAAAAATGGGGACACGGTCATCTGAACATCACCCGTTCTCTGGAAGAGTCTGCTGATACGTTTTTCTATCAAATCGCCTATGATATGGGGATTGACCGTCTTTCTGAGTGGATGAGCAAGTTTGGTTACGGTCATTATACGGGCATCGATCTCGCTGAAGAGCGCGCCGGAAACATGCCAACCCGCGAGTGGAAGCAAAAACGGTTTAAAAAGCCCTGGTACCAGGGTGATACAATCCCTGTCGGTATCGGTCAGGGCTACTGGACAGCAACACCTATCCAGATGAGTAAAGCGCTGATGATCCTCATCAACGACGGCATGGTGAAAGTCCCGCATCTGCTGATGAGCACAGCGGAAAACGGCAAGCAAGTGCCGTGGATACAGCCACATGAGCCTCCTGTCGGTGACATTCATTCTGGCTACTGGGAAATCGCCAAAGACGGTATGTACGGTGTAGCGAATCGCCCTAATGGGACTGCGCACAAGTATTTTGCTGGCGCACCCTACAAAATTGCGGCGAAATCCGGTACCGCGCAGGTATTTGGCCTGAAAGCCAATGAAACCTATAACGCACATAAGATCGCCGAACGTTTACGCGACCACAAACTGATGACTGCATTCGCGCCCTATGACAAACCCGAGGTCGCTGTCGCGATGATCCTCGAAAACGGTGGGGCCGGTCCGGCGGTAGGTACACTCATGCGCCAGATCCTTGACCACATTATGTTGGGCGACAACAACACCAATCTGCCTGCTGAAAACCCGGCGGTTGCAGCAGGTGAGGACCAATAATCGTGACGGATAATCCGAACAAAAAGACATTCTGGGACAAAATTCATATCGATCCCACAATGTTGCTTATCTTGCTGGCTCTGCTGGTATACAGCTCGCTGGTCATCTGGAGCGCCAGCGGCCAGGATATTGGCATGATGGAACGTAAGGTCGGCCAGATCGCTATGGGGCTGGTCATCATGGTCGTGATGGCGCAAATTCCCCCCAGGGTCTATGAAGGTTGGGCACCGTACCTCTATATCTTCTGTATCATTCTGTTGGTGGCTGTCGATGCCTTCGGCGCCATTTCTAAAGGCGCGCAACGTTGGTTGGATTTGGGCATCGTGCGTTTTCAGCCCTCGGAAATTGCCAAGATAGCCGTCCCGCTGATGGTGGCGCGCTTTATCAACCGCGATGTCTGCCCACCCTCGCTGAAGAATACGGCGATCGCGCTGGTGCTCATTTTTATGCCCACGCTGCTGGTTGCCGCGCAGCCTGACCTTGGAACCTCAATCCTGGTTGCTCTTTCCGGCCTGTTTGTCCTGTTCCTCTCCGGGTTAAGCTGGCGTCTGATCGGCGTTGCTGTGGTTCTGGTGGCCGCATTTATTCCAATACTGTGGTTCTTCCTGATGCATGATTACCAGCGACAACGCGTGATGATGCTTCTCGACCCGGAAACCGATCCGCTGGGCGCGGGCTATCACATTATTCAGTCTAAAATTGCTATTGGTTCAGGTGGGCTACGCGGCAAAGGCTGGTTGCATGGTACGCAGTCGCAGTTGGAGTTTTTGCCCGAACGTCATACTGACTTTATCTTTGCAGTACTGGCGGAAGAGCTGGGTCTGGTTGGGATTTTAATCCTGCTTGCCCTGTACATTTTGCTGATAATGCGCGGATTGTGGATTGCCGCCCACGCGCAAACAACCTTTGGTCGCGTCATGGCCGGTGGTTTAATGTTGATATTATTCGTTTATGTCTTCGTAAATATTGGTATGGTGAGCGGTATTCTGCCTGTAGTTGGGGTTCCACTCCCACTGGTCAGTTACGGAGGCTCTGCACTGATCGTGCTGATGGCCGGGTTCGGGATTGTCATGTCGATCCACACCCATAGAAAAATGTTGTCGAAAAGCGTGTAAGGGGTACGCAATGCGTAAGCAGTGGATTGGAATCTGCATCGCAGCAGGAATGCTCGCGGCGTGTTCAAGTGATGATGGTCAGCAACAGGCTGCCGTCGCGCCGCAGCCTGCGGTGTGTAATGGTCCGATTGTTGAAATCAGCGGGGCCGATCCGCGCTTTGAACCCCTGAACCCAACGGCAAATCAGGACTATCAGCGTGACGGTAAGAGCTACAAGATAGTCCAGGATCCTTCCCGCTTTAGCCAGGCTGGACTGGCCGCCATTTACGATGCAGAGCCAGGAAGTAATTTGACCGCCTCAGGTGAAGCGTTCGACCCGATGCAGCTGACCGCTGCGCACCCAACGCTGCCTATTCCAAGCTATGCCAGAATTACTAACCTGGCAAACGGTCGAATGATCGTCGTACGCATTAACGATCGTGGCCCCTATGGCAACGATCGCGTCGTTTCGCTGTCGCGAGCAGCAGCCGATCGTCTGAATACCTCTAACAACACGAAAGTGCGTATTGATCCTATCATTGTCGCACAGGGTGGTTCGTTGTCCGGCCCAGGTATGGCCTGTACGACAGTGGCCAAACAAACCTATGCCCTGCCCTCACGCCCTGACTTAAGCGGCGGCGGCAGTATGCCTGCTACACCGGATGCGGGTCAGCCGCAAGGTGATATCCGCCCGATCAGCAATTCCACGCTGAAAAGCGATGACCCTACCGGAGCACCAGTAAACAGCGGTGGTTTCCTCGGCGCACCGACCACGCTCGCTTCCGGCGTGCTTGAAGGTAGCGAACCGACGCCAGCGCCACAGCCGGCCGCCCCTGTGACTGCGCCAGCCACAACACCGACTGACGCAGCAGCACCAGCCGCCGCCGTTGCCACTCCGGCAGCTGCAGCCAACGGTCGTTATGTCGTTCAGGTTGGTGCGGTAAGCGAGCAGGCGCGTGCGCAGCAGTATCAAAAGCGTTTAAGTCAGCAGTTTGGCGTTCCGGGCCGGGTTGTGCAAAACGGTGCCGTTTGGCGTATTCAGATGGGGCCATTCGCCAGCAAGGCTGAAGCCTCCACACTGCAACAGCGTCTTCAATCCGAGGCGCAATTACAGTCCTTCATCACCGGCGTGTAATAACGTAAATCAGGCATCTGAGTTGTCAATTTCTGTAAACGACATTAACAAAGTCACGCGGAAAGTCAGATGCCTGTGAGTTATGCATTTGCTATAGTAGGGCACTTTTTTTAATTTCACCACGGACGTCGTAGTTCAGACCATGAAGACCACTTTTTCCGCTCGTTTCGTGCAGCGCATGGCGCTCACCGCGGCTCTCTGCGCAGCCTCTCTTTCTGCTGCCCATGCAGATGACCTGAATATTAAAACCATGATCCCGGGTGTTCCGCAGATCGATGCGGAGTCGTATATCCTGATTGACTACAATTCAGGCAAAGTTCTGGCAGAACAGAATGCGGACTCTCGCCGCGATCCCGCCAGCCTGACCAAAATGATGACCAGCTACGTCATCGGACAGGCAATGAAAGCCGGGAAATTCAAAGAAACCGATTTGGTCACCGTCGGCAACGACGCCTGGGCTACGGGCAACCCTGTCTTTAAAGGTTCGTCCCTGATGTTCCTCAAGCCGGGTATGCAGGTTCCGGTATCGCAGCTAATCCGTGGTATCAACCTGCAATCCGGTAACGATGCTTGCGTGGCAATGGCAGACTTTTCTGCCGGTAGTCAGGATGCTTTCGTCGGTCTGATGAACAGCTATGTTAATGCGCTGGGGCTGAAAAACACCCACTTCCAGACCGTACATGGCCTGGATGCAGAGGGCCAGTACAGCTCAGCTCGCGATATGGCGCTGATTGGTCAGGCCCTGATCCGCGATGTACCTAACGAGTACTCTATCTATAAAGAAAAAGAGTTCACCTTTAACGGCATCCGCCAGCTCAACCGTAACGGTCTGCTGTGGGATAACAGCCTGAATGTTGACGGTATCAAAACCGGCCATACTGACAAAGCGGGTTATAACCTTGTTGCCTCTGCGACAGAAGGTCAGATGCGTCTGATCTCCGCCGTGATGGGTGGTCGCACTTATAAAGGTCGTGAAACTGAAAGTAAAAAGCTGCTGACCTGGGGTTTCCGTTTCTTTGAAACCGTGAACCCATTGAAAGTCGGCAAAGAGTTTGCCTCAGAGCCCGCCTGGTTTGGTAATACCGATCGTGCGTCGTTAGGTGTCGATAAAGATGTCTACCTGACGATTCCACGCGGCCGCATGAAAGACCTGAAAGCCAGCTATGTTCTGAACACCACGGAACTGCATGCCCCGCTGCAGAAAAACCAGGTTGTCGGCACCATCAACTTCCAGCTTGATGGCAAAACCATTGAGCAGCGTCCACTGGTGGTTCTGCAGGAAATCCCGGAAGGCAACTTCTTTGGTAAAATCATTGATTACATTAAATTAATGTTCCATCACTGGTTTGGCTAAAAATCGAACACTTGAAAGTGTGATTTACGTCCCCATATACTAAGTATCCAGATAACTCCCACTCTCTGTGGGAGTTATTATTTTTTGATGTAACGCCGGAGCTGACATGAAAACCAAACTTAACGAACTGCTTGAATTCCCTACTCCATTTACTTACAAAGTAATGGGGCAGGCGTTGCCTGAGCTGGTTGATCAGGTGGTTGAAGTGGTACAGCGCCATGCGCCAGGTGATTACTCCCCAACGGTAAAACCGAGCAGCAAAGGCAACTACCACTCGGTCTCAATCACTATTAATGCGACACACATTGAGCAGGTTGAAACGCTGTACGAAGAATTAGGTAATATCGATATCGTACGTATGGTGCTGTAAAAACCTGTCGGTTACCCGCTGCATCCCCGCTCGGGTAACCCCACCCTCCTGTGGTATACTTTTCCCCTCTTTAACATTCTCTACTCTGTGTGAGTATCTACGGAGATGCCGTTTTGTATCAGGATAAAATTCTGGTCCGCCAGCTCGGTCTTCAGCCCTACGAGCCAGTCTCTCTGGCCATGCACGAATTCACCGATACCCGTGATGAAAACAGTCATGATGAAATCTGGCTGGTAGAGCATTATCCTGTCTTTACCCAGGGTCAGGCCGGTAAAGCAGAGCACGTACTGATGCCCGGTGATATTCCCGTTATCCAGAGCGATCGGGGCGGCCAGGTGACATACCACGGACCGGGTCAGCAGGTTATGTATGTTCTGTTGAACCTCAAACGCCGCAAACTGGGCGTACGTGAACTGGTAACACTACTGGAACAAACCGTGGTGAATACGCTTGCGGAGATAGGTATTGACGCCCATCCGCGTGCTGATGCGCCGGGGGTCTATGTCGGCGAAAAGAAAATCTGCTCGTTAGGGTTACGTATCCGTAGAGGCTGCTCGTTTCACGGCTTAGCGCTCAACGTAGATATGGATCTATCACCTTTCCTGCGCATCAACCCCTGTGGCTATGCGGGAATGGAAATGGCAAAAGTCTCGCTGTGGGACAGTACGGCAACAACCGAGAGCGTGCGCCCTCGTCTGCTGGCTAATATTTTAGCGCTGTTGGGCAATCCCCCCCACGAGTACATTGCAGACTGAAAAAAAGGTTATAGTTTGCCGCAGCATATGTTGTGGCAAATGGCACAAAACAACAACTATTTTACATTTTGCCAGCCTGTCAGGCTGCTTTCTGGCCCGTTTCAATGATATACTGCGTATCACTAATTCAAAAATAGTTGATAAATGCAACATTCCCTTGAATTGAAACGCTTTCCTTCGTAATTCGCAACTGGAACACGCAAGCTATGAGTAAACCCATTGTGATGGAACGCGGTGTTAAATACCGCGATGCCGATAAGATGGCTCTTATCCCGGTAAAAAATGTAGCAACAGAGCGCGAAGCCCTGCTGCGTAAACCGGAATGGATGAAAATAAAACTGCCAGCGGACTCCACTCGCATCCAGGGTATCAAAGCAGCGATGCGCAAAAATGGCCTGCACTCTGTCTGCGAAGAAGCGTCCTGCCCTAACCTGGCAGAATGTTTCAACCACGGGACCGCGACCTTTATGATCCTCGGCGCAATCTGTACTCGCCGCTGCCCATTCTGTGACGTTGCCCATGGTCGCCCGGTTGCCCCTGATGCTAACGAACCGTTAAAGCTGGCTCAGACGATTGCGGACATGGCGCTGCGCTATGTGGTCATTACCTCCGTTGACCGCGACGATCTGCGCGACGGTGGCGCCCAGCACTTTGCAGACTGCATCACCGCTATTCGTGAGAAAAGCCCGTCGATTAAAATCGAAACGCTGGTACCTGACTTCCGTGGTCGTATGGATCGTGCGCTGGATATCCTCACGGCCACCCCGCCAGACGTGTTTAACCATAACCTCGAGAACGTTCCGCGTATTTACCGCAACGTACGCCCTGGGGCTGATTACAACTGGTCACTGAAGCTTCTGGAGCGTTTTAAGGAAGCGCACCCTGAGATCCCAACCAAATCCGGCCTGATGGTAGGTCTGGGTGAAACCAATGCTGAAATCATTGAGGTTATGCGCGATCTGCGCAGTCACGGCGTGACAATGCTGACGCTGGGCCAGTATTTACAACCCAGTCGTCACCACCTGCCGGTTCAGCGCTATGTAAGCCCGGACGAGTTTGATGAGATGAAGGCGGAAGCCATGGCAATGGGCTTTACCCATGCAGCCTGCGGCCCATTTGTTCGTTCTTCTTACCATGCGGACATGCAGGCGAAAGGGCTGGAAGTGAAGTGATCGTGTAATACTCACTTACATTTCAGCAATAAAAAAACCGGCAATTGCCGGTTTTTTTTCATGCAGAGTATGCAGTATGAGCATCGTGCTCCTGACATTACTCTTTATGGGAAAGCTTCTCAGTCTGAACGCTACCGTCAGCATCTTTCTTAGCATCGGCATTATCATCGTTCATCGCTTTCTTGAAGCCTTTAATTGCCGTTCCCAGGTCTCCACCCAGTGTACGTAACTTCTTGGTACCAAACAGCAGAACGACCAGTGCGGCAACCACCAGCAGTTTGGTAATACTAATCTCACCCATAGATACCTTCTTAACTTAAACCAGGCTGCATAAAGCGCCATATTAACCTGAGAATATTAACGGCCTTTCGACGCGCGCACACAATAGCAATCTGTAACAAGGTGAATCAAGCCTTGTTTAAAAAAACGTCATAATAATTGCGGTGGCGCAAAGCGGCGGTTCCGTAACACAGGAAGTTGCGCCCTGACCTGCCTCACCCGCTCAGCAGAAACCTCCGTCATTATCAGCGCGGGCGTTTCCGCCGCAGCGGCAATCGTCACGCCAAACGGATCGATAACCCGGCTTTGACCGATATTCTTGTTACCACACTCCCCCGCGGCAATCACATAACAGGTTGCATCCAGGGCTCTTGCCGCCAGCAGCGTTGTCCAATGATGCTCTTTCAGCGAACCACGAACCCAGGCAGCCGGTAAGACCAGGATTTCAGCCCCCTGTAACGCGAGCGCCAATGCCAGCTCAGGAAAGCGCAGGTCATAGCAGGTCATTAACCCTACCTTTAATCCGTCTACGTCCAGCAATGGCGCTACAGCCTCACCTGCATCGACATTCCGCGACTCCTGAATCGAAAAGGCGTCATAGAGATGTAATTTTGCGTAATGGGCAACAACCCGGCCTCCCCGTAGCGCAACCAGCATGTTCAACGCCCGGCCAGGTACAGAGGGAACATGAATCGTCAGAATCGTCGTCATCTCGTTTTGCGCGCTCTCTTGCTGTAGCCGCGTCAGAAAACCGCCCTCCAGTAGCTGAGCCGACTTCACCGAAAGGTCGGGGTCGAGATCGTCACGGGCCAACAGCGCTTCCGGCAGCACCAACAGAGATGCTCCTTCTCCTGCGGCCTGTGACATCAACTGGACACACGTTTCCGCATTTTTCTCCCACGAGGGACCCACGGCAAATTGCCCTGCTGCAACAAACATATTCCCTCCAGAAAAATGGGTTAAGCTCGCCAACAACAATTATTCAGCGTTACACTCACGCTATATACAATCAAATAGCAGGATTACGCAGTGTTACAACTCCTTTTAGCAGTTTTTATCGGTGGCGGTACAGGAAGCGTAGCAAGATGGATGTTAAGCATGCGGTTCAATCCGCTGCATCAGGCCATCCCATTCGGTACGCTGGCAGCAAATCTGATTGGCGCGTTTATTATCGGTATGGGGCTGGCGTGGTTTAACCGCATGACAAACATTGATCCAATGTGGAAAGTGCTCATCACCACCGGTTTCTGCGGCGGACTGACGACGTTTTCAACCTTTTCGGCAGAAGTGGTGTTTTTACTACAGGAAGGACGTTTTGGTTGGGCAATGGTGAATGTGCTGGTTAACCTGTTAGGGTCATTTGCGATGACGGCTCTGGCATTCTGGCTGGTTTCGGCCTCTCCTGCACACTAAACGAAAAAAAACCCGCAATTAAGCGGGTTTTGAATTCTTGCTGTCGTATGCTTACAGAGCGATTACGTTTGCAGCAGAAGGGCCTTTGGCACCGTTAGTGATTTCGAACTCTACGCGCTGACCTTCAGCCAGAGTTTTAAAACCATTGGTCTGGATTGCAGAGAAGTGTACGAACACGTCTTTGCTGCCATCTTCCGGAGTAATGAAACCGAATCCTTTGGACTCATTAAACCACTTAACGTTACCTTTAATCTTAGACATCAAAATTACCTTTACATGAAAAATAGACACAAATGCTGTGTCGGGTATCAGTACAACAATTGTGGTGCACTTTGTCCAGTCGAACTTTGTCAAAAAGTGATAAATGTCGCGTTATTTTTCAGACAACCAACATATCCATCTGTTTTTAAACAAGTTTATAATAATCCACCTGACAATACAGGTAGTCTGTCAAAACTGGAAACGCATCCAGGCAAAGTAGACATTTCCGTTGTTATACGTACCCGGAATGTAGGTCATCTGGAACGTTGCCGGACCATAGCCTATCGAGGCCAACGGCAGGATCAATGGCACGGGAATATAGTTCCAGTTATCGCGCGCGGTGAAACCGGCTGTATAGCCCAGCCCAAGACGAAAATTATCATCGGCCAGCGGTCGCCAGGTCTTTTCCCAGCCATAGCCGCCAATCGGCTCCCATTTATTGAAGGAGTCCTTGAAGGCCATAATATAGAGCCCGTGCCAATTACCTTTATCATCCCAACGGGACTGACCAAATCCTGCCCCCCAGGGACGTTCGTTGTACCGATCGGTTTTCTCTTTATCGTAGGCAAAACGCGCATGCCAGGTAATGGCCGGCACATACAGATCATAATGTTCAGGCTGCTGCCAGGTTTCACTGACATTATCTTTAAAAGTATCAAACCACCCTTTATCCTCAGCAAACACCTGGGGAATAAAGGCTAACTGAATAAAAAGAAATGAAAAAATGAGAAAATAACGTTTAGCGACAATCACGACTTAATTACCATCCTGGGAGTTAGTATTAATTGTAGCAAACAAAACCTTAATGTTAGCTTAACAAAGATGCGCTAATAAAAAATCAGAATATTCTCCACATATAAATTCCAGATTAT
>NZ_JANEWL010000189.1:0-2781 GCF_028069815.1 Citrobacter sp. Awk 2 | reverse complement strand
TTTCTCTTCAACCGGACCGGCTGTTTGTGTGAAGTGATTCACATCCGCCGTGTCGATGGAGGCGCATTATAGGGAGTTTCCCTCAGCCCGCAACCCTTAAATGACAGAAAAATGACTGACTGCTGCAATCCCCAGCAAAAGCCCGCCTTATACCCATTTACACACAGAGTTATCCACAAAGCCGTCAATATTTCCTGCATCACATCCCGGAAAAAGAAGAAACCAACCTTGAATTCTCTTTTCTATATAGAAAGAAAATAACGGATGCCCGTTTTCTACTACATATATAAGAAGGGATGGCGGCGGGAGCGCCCGGATCCCCTACTACCTTTGAATTACGTACCTCATCAGGCGATAATACCCGTACAAATAGTGATTCCAGGACTGCGATGAGACACCCTCTGCAACGAACTGCTATACGCAAACGCCCGATGAAACTCGGCACAACCGTGATCCTCATGGTCAGTGCTGTCCTCTTCTCTGTGCTGCTCGTCGTTCATTTGATTTACTTCTCGCAAATCAGCAACACGACACGTGATGCATTAGCAGACAAAGCACTTGCGGTAGCGCGAACGTTGGCAAACTCTCCTGAAATCCGCGAGGGGCTCAAGAAAAAGCCTGAGGACAGTGGTATCCAGGCAATTGCTCAGGCGGTAAATAAGCGCAACGATTTTTTATTCATCGTTGTCACGGATATGAAAAGCATTCGTTATTCACACCCTGAAGCACAACGTATCGGCCAACCGTTTAAAGGTGACGACATCCTGTTGGCGTTACAGGGCAAAGAGAACGTTGCAATTAATCGCGGCTTTCTGGCTAAAGCGCTACGCGTTTTCACCCCCATTTATGACGAACATCACCAGCAGATTGGTGTTGTGTCGATTGGTCTCGAGTTAAGCAGGGTCACCGAACAGATCAATAACAGCCGCGGCAGTATCTTTTGGTCCATCTTATTTGGCGTTCTGGTTGGGTTACTCGGTACCTGGGTATTGGTGAAGGTTCTCAAACGCATTCTGTTTGGTCTGGAGCCTTATGAAATATCCAACCTGTTCGAACAGCGCCAGGCGATGCTGCACTCTATAAAGGAGGGGGTCATTGCCGTTGATGATAGTGGTGAAGTCACACTGATAAACCAGGCCGCTCAGGAGCTGCTGGATTACCGTAAGTCGCAAGATGATGCCCAGCTCTCCACACTCAGCCATGCGTGGTCTCAAGTCGTTGATCTTTCGCAGGTGCTACGTGATGGAACGCCACGCCGTGATGAGGAGATCACGGTGAAGGACCGACTGCTTTTAATCAACACCGTTCCCGTACTGAGCAATGGCAAAATCATCGGGGCAATTTCAACGTTCAGAGACAAGACAGAAGTCCGTAAACTCATGCAACGTCTGGATGGTATGGTCAACTATGCCGATGCACTTCGTGAACGATCCCACGAATTCATGAACAAGTTACACGTGATTCTGGGATTATTGCACCTGAAAAGTTATAAGCAGTTGGAAAATTACATCATTAAGACGGCCAACAATTATCAGGAAGAGATTGGCTCACTGTTAGGCAAAATAAAATCACCGGTGATCGCTGGCTTTTTACTCAGTAAGATTAATCGCACATCTGATTTAGGTCATAGCCTGATCATTAGTAATGAAAGCCAGTTGCCGGAAAACAGTAATGAAGATCAGGTGGCGGTGTTGATCACCGTACTGGGTAATTTGATTGAGAACGCCCTGGAGGCGCTAGGTCAAGAACCGGGGGGAGAGATCAGCGTATCCTTACATTATCGACACGGCTGGTTGCATTGCGAAGTGAATGACGATGGTCCAGGGATCGCCCCCGAACACATCGACCACATCTTTGAGAAGGGCGTCTCGTCAAAAGGAACCGAGCGAGGCGTCGGTTTAGCACTTGTGAAACAGCAGGTTGAAAACGTTGGCGGCAATATTTCCGTCGAATCCGAACCTGGGGTCTTCACCCAATTTTTTGTACAGTTACCGTGGAATGGTGAGAGGGCCAGCAGATGATCAATGTCTTAATTGTCGATGACGATGCAATGGTAGCGGAGTTAAACCGCCGTTATGTCGCGCAGCTGTCTGGTTTTCATTGCTGCGGAACGGCCTCAACTCTCGAAAAAGCCAAAGAGATCATCTTTCATGGCGAACATCATATTGACCTGATTCTACTGGATATTTATATGCAGAAAGAAAACGGTCTGGACCTGTTACCCATTCTGCACAGCGAAGGCTGTAAATGTGATGTCATCGTCATCTCCTCCGCCGCCGATGCAACAACCATCAAAGACTCACTCCACTACGGTGTCGTTGACTATCTGATCAAACCGTTTCAGGCCTCACGCTTTGAAGAAGCCTTAACCAACTGGCTCCAAAAGAAAACGGATATGGAGAAGCACCAGTACTATGAACAGTCAGAGCTTGACCAACTGATTCATGGTAGCTCTTCCAGCGAGCAGGAAACGCGGCGCTTACCCAAGGGGTTGACACCACAAACGTTACGCACGCTGTGCCAGTGGATTGATGAGCACCAGGACCAGGAGTTCTCCACAGATGAGTTGGCTAACGAGGTTAATATCTCCCGGGTCTCATGCCGTAAATACCTTATCTGGCTCGTCAATTGCCATATCTTATTTACCAGCATCCACTATGGTGTTACTGGCCGACCGGTTTACCGCTACCGCGTTCAGGCAGAGCATTACTCATTACTTAAGCAATACTGCCAATAAAACTCTCCCAGGGATTATTCGTTATATAAAAGTAACAATTATTA
>NZ_JANEWL010000188.1:0-2875 GCF_028069815.1 Citrobacter sp. Awk 2 | reverse complement strand
GGTCTGGGGGGGATGAGCGGTTCTCAGAAGGTAGAAGAGTCACGAAAAGTTGAAACGGATGCTCCGACTCAAATTATTTATCGCATAGATGAAAATCGATATCTGACGCTGGAGAATTATATATCCTGTGGTAAGGGTGGACAGGTATATTACAATGACACGCAACGGGGAATAAAAACGCACCTGGGATGGGATATCGATTTCAATGACTTCTCATATCGACTTGGGAATAGCGTGGCAGCATACCAAGGGATCATTGTTAATGGCGCGGACAATGGGTATCTGGCATTTCCGGGAGCATCGACCGATCAGTATTGTGGTAGCGGAAGGTCAGAACGAGGTTGTCCTGTGTTTTTCTTCTTTTCAGCTGATTATGGAAAAACATTTATATATAAAATCATAGCTGAGGAGTACAACACCCCTGAACGCTTTAGTAAGCTTAAAGTGGTAGTGGCTAATGATGGGGTTTACTTAAGAGATGAGTCTCAAACAGAGAATGTGTATTCTCATCCTACAGGTCTTCGCGATCTTTATTCAGTAAATAAGTTAATGTTTTCTGACGGAAATTTAATTAGTGTTTATGACGACTGGCAGGGAAAATATTATGAGTTAGTAAAAGAAGAGCTGATAAGAAAAAAATGCCTTATGCAAACGAGTATGGACCAGGGTTTCATATATTCGACTATATCAGAACATTAACACCACCGAAAACTCATGAGGAAAGTAATTCGATAGCAAATGAATTGTCAGAGATTCGAATCAGGATTGAGGATGAGGTTTATAGTAAGAGGATTGAATTTCCGAAACTTTTAACGCAAAGTATTGATGCTAAATATCTATGTAATAAAAATATTGAAGCTAAAACCATCACGTATACAAGTGTGTCCAGTGGGAAAAAGGAGGTGGTGAAAAATGAACAGTAATTCTGAACCCATCCGGGAGCTTGAATGTAAATTTGATGATAATGGACATCCCACCTGGTATTCATTCCCGTCTCATAAAAATTGCCAGATCAGAGGCGGGTGTGATTTACCACCACACTTGCCTGGTATTATTATACTTGTACACGGTGTTAACTCGACAGGAGAATGGTTTTCAATTGCGGAGGATAAACTTTGCGAAGGTCTGAATAAAAGGCTCGGATTAAACGGGACAGATTATACACTGGTGGCCAATAAATATCTTTCTGACGATAAATTAGAGTTTGAACCTCTCGTATCCCGAGACTTACCTGAAGTTGATAAAGATAAATCCCCTGTTATTCGCTATTACTGGGGATATTCCTCACCTAAAGGTAATGAAGATAAATATGTTATACCTTTAGCTAATAAGGAAGGGGCTGATTATCATCAGTTAAAAATGCAGGGTATGCCTCATAGGAATATTCTTGCTCAAGGGCCATTTTTTTGGGGCGGAGGGCCATTCCAGAACGGGACAAATAATCTGCACTCTTTATGGAGTGAAACAGGGTTTAAAGAGAAAGTCGCAGGTGTCAAAGTCCAGTGGTTTAATGAAGATAAAGACCGCCTGTTAACCAATGCCCCGCCGCGAAAATACTACGCGCATGCTGCAAAACGCCTTGCAGACCTGGTTGACAGTATTCGTAATAAATATCCAAAAGATACAGTGACCATTATTTCTCATAGCCAGGGAACCATGGTTGCAATGGCTGCAGTCGCGATAGCCAGGAATGCACCTGATGCATTATTTGTACTTAATTCCCCTTATGCACTGGATCATAACGATCTTAATGGGGCGTCACTTCCGGCAGATGAATGCATTTCGCCAGAAGGGCGGCAGAATACGTTATCTGCCATCATTGATAAGGTGGCCTCCAGAAAAAATCATTTGTCATCGCTTGGCTATGAAGGACTTTGTGTCGGACAGACGACAGATAAAAAGAACTGGCAACCTGATGTTACACTTGCCGGGGGAAATGGTACCAGTGTTGCTGAACGAGATAATCACGGGCGCACTTACATCTACTTTTGTCCTCATGACCGTGTTATGGGGTCACGCCCGCTACGCTCAATTGGCTGGCAGGGCTTGCCCAATAACTCTCAGGGTCAGCCTCATCCTTTGCTGAAAAAGCATCAGGGAAATTTATTTCAGCGCATGTTAGCCCGTAGTACTCCATGTGGCGAAGCGCCAAATCTCGCAACACCTTTTGCAAAACTGCCGGATGGAAAACCATTCTGGGATGATAAAGGCGATAAGTATCAAAGCAGCAGTTTTACATACCCTGATCCCCCTGAGTGGCAAACTGTTTATATTAATGCAGAAGAAGTACCTGAACCGATGCAGGCTGCCACATTAGATGGTTTTGATGTATCGCGCGTTGGGGCTGAGCATGAACAAGAGCAAAAAGATGGATGGGGTGAAACAAAAAAGAATGCAACTCATAAAAACGACAATACCTATGACAACTATATCAACCTATATCCCAATCAGGATATTGTGATTGGATTTAAAAATGTGGGAACTGAATTTGAGCCCCGAATGGTGCCTGTGACCCGTAAGGAGACATTTGAAGAAAAGGATCTTCGCCTAAGAACTTATGTTTTCCAACCCACGGATCATAGTACTCTTCCGATGCGTGCTGATTTCATGTCACAGGTGGTGGCATATGATTTACCGATTGGGTATTGCGATGCAACCTGGGATAAAGCATTTATGGCCGATTTACGGCGAAAAGCGGATTGGACGCAGGGAGAGGATCCTTATCTCTTCAGTGGAATACCCGACAACGTGCCTGAACCTGATTTAATTAGTCGAGACACGGTCATTGATGAATTTAATAAAGCGCAAAGTAAGCTACCAGCTTATAGAACTGTAAATAAGGCATAAATATTTCACATTATTCTTAATGTTCAGC
>NZ_JANEWL010000187.1:0-2958 GCF_028069815.1 Citrobacter sp. Awk 2 | reverse complement strand
ATAAGTATTAGCGTGCTTATTTAATTCAGTATGAATAATCACATCTCAATCTTGGTACGCCATCGAAACAGCGTATTGTCGGCTGCATCGATGTATCGGGTTCGTTCATTTACCGTACTTCAATCTTATTCCCCGCCACTTGCATAGTTCGTCACCTTTTGTCGTTCACCTATTTTATCAATTTGAGTTGTTATCAAAGCGTTACATTTTGTTTGTGTTATCTTTAATACTAACCCTGAGGAGAGTCAGGGGATCCAACCCTGTCATTTAAGGAGGAGCTATGTCGTCTACCCTACGAGAAGCCAGTAAGGACACATTGCAGGTTAAAGATAAAACCTACCGCTACTACAGTTTGCCCCTGGCTGCCAAATCACTGGGTGATATCACCCGTTTACCTAAATCACTAAAAGTATTGCTGGAAAACCTGCTGCGTTGGCAGGACGGTGACTCTGTTACCGAAGAAGATATTCATGCTCTGGCGCAATGGCTGAAAACGGCTCATGCCGATCGCGAAATTGCCTACCGACCCGCTCGCGTTCTCATGCAGGACTTCACCGGCGTTCCGGCGGTGGTCGACCTGGCCGCCATGCGCGAAGCGGTTAAACGTCTTGGCGGGGATACCGCAAAAGTGAACCCGCTGTCACCTGTTGATCTGGTTATTGATCACTCCGTTACGGTCGACCGTTTTGGTGACGATGATGCTTTTGAAGAGAACGTTCGCCTGGAAATGGAGCGCAACCATGAGCGCTATGTATTTCTGAAATGGGGGCAACAGGCGTTTAGCCGATTCAGTGTTGTTCCACCGGGAACAGGAATTTGCCACCAGGTAAACCTCGAATACCTGGGCAAAGCGGTGTGGAGTGAGTTGCAAAACGGCGAGTGGGTAGCTTACCCCGACACGCTGGTCGGCACCGATTCCCATACCACAATGATTAATGGTCTCGGCGTGCTGGGCTGGGGTGTCGGCGGGATTGAAGCTGAGGCCGCCATGCTGGGGCAACCGGTTTCAATGCTGATTCCGGATGTCGTGGGCTTCAAACTCGTTGGTAAACTTCGTGAAGGGATCACTGCTACCGATCTGGTACTGACCGTCACTCAGATGCTGCGTAAACACGGTGTGGTTGGTAAGTTTGTTGAGTTCTATGGCGATGGGCTGGACAGCCTGCCGCTCGCTGACCGGGCGACCATTGCAAACATGTCGCCGGAATACGGCGCAACCTGCGGCTTTTTCCCAATTGACGGGGTAACTCTTGAGTACATGCGTCTGAGCGGGCGCAGTGAAGAGCAGGTTGAATTAGTCGGCGCTTATGCTAAAGCACAGGGGATGTGGCGTAACCCAGGTGATGAGCCTGTGTTTACCAGTTCACTGGAGCTGGACATGGGCACTGTGGAAACCAGCCTGGCCGGACCGAAGCGTCCGCAGGATCGTGTTGCATTGGGTGATGTACCGAAAGCATTCGCCGCGAGTAATGAACTGGAAGTGAATAGCTCGCAAAAAGATCGTCAGCCGGTCGACTATGCAATGAGCGGTCATCAATATCAGCTACCGGATGGTGCTGTAGTGATTGCAGCGATCACGTCATGTACCAACACGTCCAATCCCAGCGTTCTGATGGCGGCTGGATTGCTGGCGAAAAAAGCGGTCACGCTTGGTCTGAAGCGCCAGCCGTGGGTGAAAGCGTCGCTGGCACCTGGGTCAAAAGTCGTTTCTGATTACCTGGAGCAGGCAAAACTGACCCCGTACCTTGATGAGTTGGGTTTTAACCTTGTTGGTTATGGCTGTACTACCTGTATAGGCAACTCTGGCCCGTTACCTGACCCGATTGAAACGGCGATTAAAAAAGGTGATCTGACGGTAGGGGCGGTGCTTTCCGGCAATCGTAACTTTGAAGGGCGTATCCATCCGCTGGTGAAGACAAACTGGCTGGCTTCTCCACCGCTGGTGGTGGCTTATGCGCTGGCCGGGAATATGAATATTGATCTGACGAAAGATCCGCTAGGCCATGACAGAAAAGGCGATCCTGTCTATCTGAAAGATATCTGGCCGAGTGCGCAGGAAATCGCCCGTGCTGTGGAACAGGTTTCTACTGAGATGTTCCATAAAGAGTATGCCGAGGTGTTCGAAGGCACGCCGGAATGGAAGTCGATTAATGTTGATCGTGCAGATACCTATGGCTGGCAGTCGGATTCAACCTATATCCGGTTATCACCGTTTTTTGATGGTATGCAGGCGAAGCCGGACCCTGTGCAGGATATCCATGGTGCACGTATCCTGGCGATGCTGGGCGACTCCGTCACCACCGATCATATTTCTCCTGCGGGGAGCATCAAGCCAGACAGCCCAGCCGGGCGTTATCTGCAAAACCACGGTGTTGAGCGTAAAGATTTTAACTCCTACGGTTCTCGCCGCGGAAACCACGAAGTAATGATGCGTGGTACGTTTGCCAATATCCGTATCCGTAACGAAATGGTACCGGGTGTGGAAGGGGGAATGACGCGTCATTTGCCAGGTGCAGAAGTGATGGCTATCTATGACGCCGCCATGCAATACCAGCAAGAGAAGACCCCGCTGGCCATTGTTGCCGGTAAGGAGTATGGGTCGGGTTCCAGTCGGGACTGGGCTGCGAAAGGCCCGCGTTTGTTGGGGATTCGCGTCGTGATCGCCGAGTCCTTTGAGCGTATTCACCGTTCTAATCTCATTGGTATGGGGATCCTGCCTCTGGAATTTCCGCAGGGAGTTACACGTAAAACCCTGGGGTTAACCGGGGAGGAGGTCATTGATATTACGGACTTACAAAATATTAAACCGGGAGCGACTATCCCGGTGAATATGGTCCGTGTGGATGGTAGTAAAGAGGTGATTTCGTGTCGCTGCCGTATTGATACCGCGACAGAGCTAACCTATTACCAAAACGATGGCATTTTGCACTATGTTATTCGTAATATGTTGAATTAAAT
>NZ_JANEWL010000186.1:0-3040 GCF_028069815.1 Citrobacter sp. Awk 2 | reverse complement strand
ATTGTCAAGTGAATAGTGGTATAATATAAGCAATAAAATAAGATGGTGTGTTCTGCAGTGCACAGGTAGCTGTTGAGCCTGGGGCGGTAGCGTGATTTGAAAATTAACAATAACCTGAAAGGGTAGAGTGTGAAAAAGATCCTGGTAATAAAAATGCGCTTTCACGGCGATATGTTGCTAACCACACCGGTCATCAGCACGCTTAAAAAAAATTATCCTGATGCTGATATTGATGTTTTACTCTACGAAGATACCATTCCTATTTTATCTGAAAATCCCGATATCCATGCTTTATATGGCATAAAAAATAAAAAGAGCTCTGCTTTTGAGAAAGCAAAAAATTTCTTAGCGCTGATCAAGGTACTACGTGGTAATCATTATGATCTAGTGGTCAACCTTACCGATCAGTGGATAGTTGCTTTACTGTGTCGCTGCTTGGATTGTCCAATAAAACTGACACATGATTTCTCGCACAGAAATAAGAAATTCTGGCGCGACAGTTTTACTCATCACGTTCCTCTAAGTGGCGATCATTGGGTCGAACGTAATTTGTCTGTGCTGACGCCATTAAATCTAAAAGAATCAGTTCCGGTACTGAAAATGGTTTATGGTGAGCAAGTCTGGCAATCTGTTCGGAAAAAACTTCCTCAGGTTGATAACCAGAAGTATGTTGTTATACAGCCTACGGCGAGACAAGAATTCAAGTCGTGGGAGAATGATAGATTCTCCCTGGTGATTGACGCGATACATCATTTGGGGTATCAGGTTGTACTGACGTCTGGACCCGGTGCCAGCGATATTGCCTGCGTCGATGAGATTGCCAGGGCATGTGAAACCAAGCCTTTAACTGAAATTGCCGGTAAGACAACATTCCCTGAGCTTGCTGCATTAATTGATCATGCTGTACTTTTTATTGGTGTCGACTCTGCCCCGATGCATATTGCTGCAGCTGTTAAAACCCCCATCATTTGTCTTTTCGGTGCCACCGATCATATCGCCTGGCGACCATGGTCTGATGATGTAGTTCAATTTTGGGCTGGTGATTACCAACCAATGCCTGTGCGTGAAAAACTTGATCGAAGTAAGAAATATTTATCTGCTATACCAGCGGATGACGTGATTGCAGCCATAGCGTCGCGGTTACCTAAACTCGATTAATAAAGCATCCGGATATATAAAATGGTTATTGCTTTCTGTTTGTATAAATATTTCCCTTTTGGTGGGTTACAGCGTGATTTTTTGCGTATAGCGTCAACAGTCGCATCACGTGGACATCATGTTCGGGTTTACACACAATCATGGCAAGGAAATATTCCAGACAGCCTGGAGATCATTATTGTTCCTGTGAGGTCATGCTCCAACAACGGGAAAAATGCTGAGTATCATCGGTGGGTAAGTAAACATCTTGAGAGTAATCCAGCAGACCGGGTCGTTGGGTTCAATAAAATGCCTGGGTTAGATGTTTATTATGCTGCTGATGTCTGCTACGCAGAAAAAGTCGCGCAAGAAAAAGGTTTGCTCTATCGTCTGACACCACGATATCGGCATTATGCCGCCTTTGAAAAAGCTACATTTGCTGAGGGAAAATCAACACAGCTGTTGATGCTAACAGATAAGCAAATTGCGGATTTTCAGAAGCACTATCATACTGAGCCAGCGCGTTTTCATATCCTTCCGCCGGGGATTTATCCTGACAGAAAATACAGCTCTCAGCCAACAAATTGTAGAGCTAGCTTCAGGAAAGAAAATGATATCAGTGATTCCCAGTATTTAATTATACAAATCGGTTCTGATTTTACCCGTAAGGGGGTCGACAGAACTATCAAGGCGATCGCTTCCTTACCGGAAGCTGTCCGCAAACAAACGATTCTGTTTGTTGTGGGTCAGGATAAGCCTGATCGCTATATAAAGCTGGCAACAGAGTATGCTGTTGCTGACAATATCAAGTTCTTCCCTGGCCGTAATGATGTCTCAGAGTTAATGGCAGCAGCCGATCTATTGATTCATCCGGCATATCAGGAAGCCGCAGGGATCGTGCTGGTTGAAGCAATTGCAGCAGGTTTACCTGTCATAACAACGGCAGTTTGCGGATATGCCCATTATATTAAAGATGCTGAGTGCGGCATTGTTATTGATGAACCGTTTGAACAAAAATTATTAAATGAAGCTGTTTATTTTTCTTTAACTGACTCAGGGCAGAGAAAAGCATGGAAAGATAATGCACAACACTTTGCTGATACTCAAGACCTTTATAGTCTACCTGAGAAAGCAGCTGATATTATTATAGGTGGCGCCCATGGTTGAGTTAAAAGAACCATTTTTATCCTTGTGGAAAGGGAAAGATGCTTTTTCTGAAGTGCAGAAGCTGCAGGGAGAAACATTTAGACAGCTCGAAACGCGTAGAACGATAAGATTTGAGATTGCAGGTAAAAGCTATTTCCTGAAATGGCACCAGGGAACTAAACTGAAGGAAGTTATCAAAAACTTATTCTCCTTACGTTTGCCGGTACTCGGAGCTGATAGAGAATGGAATGCTATACACCGTTTGCAGGAACTGGATGTTGATACGATGCACGGTGTTGGTTTCGGGCAACAAGGTATAAATCCGCTCAACCGTATCTCTTTTATTATAACTGAAGATCTGAGCCCAGCGGTTAGCCTGGAAGACTATTGCGCAGATTGGTTGGTGAATCCACCTGCGCGAAAAATTAAAATGGCATTAATTGAGCGTCTTGCCATTATGGTCAGAAGGATGCATCAGGGCGGCGTTAATCACCGTGATTGCTATCTCTGTCACTTCTTATTGCATCAACCGACCAATTTTGAGGATAATACGTTCAAGCTGTCGGTTATTGATCTGCACCGAGCTCAGATCAGGAATGCGGTTCCTATTCGCTGGCGTAATAAAGATCTGATTGGTTTGTACTTCTCCTCGCTAAACATCGGGTTAACGCAAAGAGACTACTTCAGATTTCTGAAGATATACTTTAAAAAAGATATTAATAAAATTATTCGTGATGAATCCGATCTCTTTGCAACC
>NZ_JANEWL010000185.1:0-3057 GCF_028069815.1 Citrobacter sp. Awk 2 | reverse complement strand
ACCTTTGTAGGCCGGATAAGGCGTTTACGCCGCCATCCGGCAAAGAAATGCCTGATGCACTGCGCTTATCAGGCCTACGAATGCAAACCTTTGTAGGCCGGATAAGGCGTTTACGCCGCCATCCGGCTGCATATTAGCGATAGACGCGAATACCGCCTTCTACGCCCCGACTAAACAATACTTGCCACAGCTCAATATCTCTGGCGCGGAACGCACCGGCACAAGCGCACAGGTAATAATTGAACATCCTTCTGAAGGTCGCGGAATAACGCGATGACAGCTCCGGCCACGCCTGATTAAACCGTGCATGCCAGGCCATCAGCGTTTTATCATAGTCACTGCCAAAGTTATGCCAGTCTTCCATCACGAATCGCGACTCGCTCGCTTCAGCAATATGCGAAATCGCCGGTAAGCAGCCATTCGGGAAAATATATTTATTGATCCACGGATCAACGCTCATCCCTTTTTTATTGCTGCCAATAGTATGCAGCAGGAACAATCCGTCCGACTTCAAACAGCGGTCAGCAATACTGAAATAGGTATCGTAATTTTTTGGCCCCACATGCTCGAACATCCCCACGGAGACAATACGATCGTAGTGCTTGTCGAGGTCACGATAATCCTGAAGCAGGATGGTCACATCCAGGCCTTCACAGCGCTGCTGCGCCATTTTTTGCTGCTCTTTCGAGATAGTGACGCCTTCTACCGCCACGCCATAATGGCGCGCCGCATATTCGGCCAGTCCGCCCCAACCGCAACCAATGTCCAGTAAACGCATGCCCGGTTTCAGTTGCAGCTTCTCGCAAATCATTTTTAATTTGGCGTTTTGCGCGTCGTCTAAGGTGGTAGCCTCTTTCCAGTAGCCACAGGAATATTGCATGTGGGGATCCAACATGAGCGCAAAGAGATCGTTGCCAATATCGTAGTGTTCTTTACCGACAATCCACGCACGACTGCGAGACTGCAAATTAAACAGACGGGCGCTGGCAATACGCAATATATCCTTCAGATTTCCCGGCATTTGCTGGTCGAGTTTTGCTTTCAGGATTTTACAGAACAGAACATCGAGGCGTTCGCAGTCCCACCAGCCTTCCATATAGCTTTCGCCAAGCCCCAGGGAACCTTGTTGCAGCACCCGTTTAAAGAAACCGGCATGATGAAGTTGAATGTCCCAGGGGCGGGAACCATTGATCTGAATATCTGCTTGCTGGAGCAGCTCTTTTCCCATTCGGGTCCAGTTATCATTTGTTTCATTGACGATGACAGCGTCTGAACAAAGCGTGTTCATGGTATTTACCAAAAGTGGGCTATTAATTATTACGCAAGATTATTATGGAAAAAAGAATGTATGTATTATGATTTGCGGACAAGATCTATCGAGCAGCGGCCACCTCACCGGAAGCAGAATCGAATTCAATATGGAAACTCTCATACATAAACATTGGAATTCCTTCCCGGACGATTCCATGGCAGAACTGCCGCAGGACGTTTACTTTCGCTCTTATGTCCTTGAAGCCAACCACCATGTTCCGCAGCACTCGCACGCTTTTATGCAGTTTCATTTTGCCCGCAAAGGCAGTATGCGCATTGATGTCGCCGGCAAGTGCTGGATAATCCCCGCGCATTACGGCATCTGGATCCCCAATAATACTGAGCATGCAGTTTGGGCGCTGGATGATGTGCATTTAGAGAATCTGGATATTAAACCGGGCTTTCTCGAAGAAAGTATCCATGAGTGTAAAGTCGTGGCGATCAGTGATTTCGCCAGAGAGTTTATTCATTACGCCACGAATTCAATTTCAGGCCATTATGATAGCCAGTCAAAAGAAGGCAAACTGGTCAGTGTGCTGGTGGACATTATTCTGCAATTACCAGAGGTCGCCTTTGTATTACCCTGGCCTCAGGATCGCGAATTAACCAATGTATGCCGAACAATACAAGCGTCTCCGGCGCTGGAACATTCAGTAGAGTATTGGGCACAACATTTGGGTATGTCTGCCCGTACCTTTTCGCGTCATTTCAAAAAAGAAACCGGATTACCCTTCAGCGTCTGGAAGCAAAAAATGCGAATTCTGGAGTCAGTACTCATGCTGAAGAAAAATAAAAGCGTAACCGCCGTGGCGCTCGATGTAGGATATTCAAGCACCGCAGCGTTTAGTTATGCATTCCGCCAGGCGTTTGGCGTTTCACCGTCACATTATTAATTAACGTTCCGACGTTGATGCCAGTAAGCCGCGGCGCGTACCAACTGCTGATCGAAAGCCTCAGTAGCAAAGCGGGCGCTCAGGTTTTTCACCACTTTTCCTTCGCCAGTTATCCAGATGAAATAATCCTGTGCAGGCACGGTCAACTGTGAAAGCTGCTCATTCACTGCCTGTTCGTCATGGCCGACAAACCACTGAATTGTAAAACCGTCGAGATGAGCGAAATAATCCTGATACGCTGCATCGCGTACGCTGACCAGCGCCGTCACATTTGGACGTACCGCTAAACGACCGATCGCCTCCAGCCGGCGACGTAGCGCTGGCATTCCAGATTCATCACACACGTAAACCTGGTACGCATAGTCTTCTGGTATCACCAGCGAGCCACGCGGTCCGCCAATCGTCAATTTGTCACCTTCACGCGCATTCATCGCCCATGTACTCGCCACGCCGCCATCGTGGATATAAAAATCCAGCGCCAGTTCATGGCGTACCGGGTCATACAACGGCGTGTAATCACGGGATACCGGGCGTACACCCTCTGACCAGACAATCCCCTCATCCGTCACGACAGGTGGCACAAAGTGACTGCCCGGTTCCGGGAAAAAGACCTTGGTATGGTCGTCAAAACCCTGTGAGCTAAAACCATCCAGTGCGTCACCGCCCAGTACAATGCGCTGAAAACCCGCGCTGATACGTTCAACCCGCAGGACAGTCAGTTCACGGAAGCGCAGCTCATTGCGAACGCGCTGTGGATAGCGTGAAGTGTTATTTGTCATTTTTTCGCCTTCGTGACAGAGATTAGATATATCTAAATAAATTTCAAATGATAATGATTGCTAATTGAGAATAT
>NZ_JANEWL010000184.1:0-3057 GCF_028069815.1 Citrobacter sp. Awk 2 | reverse complement strand
GTAAGTCCACCTCCAACGGCTCCCGTTCGTCCATTAAAACGCTGAAAAGCTGTCAGGCTTCGCCTGGCGGCTTTGAAGGGTTGGCCCGTCCGGCCAGGACGGTTTTTATAGCAAAATCCTCCATATTGCGAAGCAGGGCCCCGGAATCGGGGTAACTGGGATGGTTTTCCAGATGGTTTTTGGTTTTCTATTGCGAAGCCCAGTTATCACAATGCCGATAAAAATTTTACTCAGAGCTAAGCAAAGCCTCTTAGATCTTATATTTCTTATATTCTTATATGTCTCGTAACCCGCATAAACACTGGATGTCTAGTCTCTATAGAGAAAAAAAATTCTCTCAGGAGAGAAAAAATTCTCTCTACAGTGACTAAATGTCTCGATATTGTGACTTTTTGTCTCATTTTTTTTGTAAAAAATGAGAATAAATCCAATGTGTTTTCTTGACTAGTCTCAAAAATCTGTTAAAAAATGAGAAGAAGAGTCTCACCGAGTGAGAATTTTTTCGGTTATTTTTTAAACAGAGAGGGTTTGTATATGACAAAGAAAAACAATGTAGAAATTTTACACAAAGAAAAAACTAATATTGAAAACGATAGTGAGATCGAACATAAAAAGAACCCGTTTGTTTTCAATATGTCTATTGATACTAAAAAGAAAAAACTAACTGTTGATCGGGGTTCAGAAGTAGAAACAGAAGAGGGGGTTTTCACAACAACAATATCACAAATTCAAGAAGTTGATAGGGAAGAATTTTTAAAAATTTTTACAGGACAAATCAAATTCTATTTTGATTTGTCTCAAACCGGATTTAAATTGTTTTTCATAATTATGGGTTTGTATCAAAAACAGATAGGCGGTGACGAAATTTATTTAAATTTCGAAACAGCAAAAGAAGAAGCTGAAAAATACGAGTCAGCAATTTCAAAAGCTGTCTACTATAGAGGTTTAAAAGAATTATTAGAAAAGAAAATGATCGCAAAATCTGTAAAAAGATACATTTTTTATATTAACCCGGCGATCATTTTCAATGGCGATCGTGCAAGATTTGTTAAAGAAATTAAAATTAAAGAAGAAGAAAAACAACAAGAAGAAAATTTAAAAATTCTTCGCTCAAAATATGCTTAAAACCGTCCTCGCCGGACGGGCCAAATCCCTTAAAAAATAGAAAAAAATTCTATTTTCTAAGGGATTTTTTTATTCTCATTTTCTCCACATTTCAAATATTGACATTAATTTCCACCCGGATATAACTATATTATCTTTTGTTGTTTCAACCCCGATTTTGGGGTGGAACAACAAGGCATTATGAAGGGTAAGTTTTTTATTACCCGAAATTATGCCACCCCCAACTGGGGGTCATTGTTTGAATTTTGAAGCAACGCGAAAAATTTAAATAATGGGGGGATGGTTTGGGTTTTACGGTATTTCAAATTTGAGCAAAGCGAATTTTTGAAATCTCCGGGTTTTGATGTTAACAATATAAAAAACAATAAATGAGGTGAAATTATGGCAACAAAAATTGAAAATGACGAAGTAATTCCAGATGAGGAATTAAATAAAATAATAGAAGAGATAAATAATGAAGAAGATAAAAGATTGAAAGTAATTGTTGATGAATATCAACAACTTACGCAAAACGGTTTTTTCGTACTTGATACAGAAACAACAGATCTTGTTGGTGAGGTTGTTAGTTTTTCATTGATTGACGACAAAAACAATATATTAATTAACGAATATTGCAAACCAACCAGGAATAAGATTTCAAAAACAGCACAGTCAATACATAATATTTCTAATAAAATGATCAAAGATAGTAGAAATATAATTCCTATATATGAGGATTTTTTGAAAATAATAAACACAGAAGAAAATAAAAATAAAACTATTTTTATTTATAATGAAGGTTTTGATCTTTCAACAATATATAGATCTTTAAATTATGCAGGATATAAATATAAAGAAAATAACGATTTCGACGATGTAGAATTTAGATCTCGTTGCGTAATGAAAGATTTTGCGTATTTTTATGGTGAACATAATGAGTACTATGATACAGATAAATACAAATGGAAAAAGCTCGAATTTGCTGCAAATTATTTTAATATCGAAACGAAAAACTTAAAATTGCATAATTCAGCCGTTGATTGTTATTTGACTTTAAAAGTAATTGAAAACATTAGAGATCATTTTAAAAAAGAAAACGAGTATTTTTCTGTGTAGGTGAAAAAATTATGGGTAATTCTAAGAGAAATATAAAAAAACTAAATGATAATTTTCGAGAGAGCATTTTAGATTATGCGATTTTGCACAATCTAAAATGTGCCCCAGCACTTATCGCATTATATGCGACGGGTTGCAGACCGGACGAGATTGAAACAGGAATTAAAGTTAATTTTGATAGTAAAAACAATAAGTTAAGTTTTAAAATCATAGGCTCAAAATTAAATTATCAACAAAAAAGAGGTATTAGAATTAGAGAAGTTACGATAAAAATCACAGATAAAAATCTTCAATATTACAAACCTATAATAGATATTTTTGAGAAAAACCCTCAGGCATATGATTTAAAAATTAAAACAGAAAGTAGCAAAGCATTTTCCGGATATATTACAAAAATATCGAAAAAACTATGGCCCCGAAAAAAATATCATGCTTCTGCATATAGTTTTAGACATGCAAAAGCGACAGAATTAAAAAACTCAGAAAAATTTGATACAGAAGAAATAGCAAAAATCATGGGCCATGCCTCGATCAGATCACAACAAAGCTACGGTAGAAAGAACAAAAGAAGCGCAGGTGGATTTGACGACATTACAGATGTTGAAACAAGCTCCAAGCCCCGTGGGGGCGATAGATTGCTGAGATTTAAGATTAAGAACAAAAATGAAGCAGCAAAGAAAATTAAAGCAGCTTCTACCCCTACGGATACAGTAAGTCCACCTCCAACGGCTCCCGTTCGTCCATTAAAACGCTGAAAAGCTGTCAGGCTTCGCCTGGCGGCTTTGAAGGGTTGGCCCGTCCGGCCAGGACGGTTTTTATAGCAAAATCCTCCATATT
>NZ_JANEWL010000183.1:0-3060 GCF_028069815.1 Citrobacter sp. Awk 2 | reverse complement strand
TTCTCTGTCCGCTTTTTTGCTGAGTGCCTGTCTGAAACGGGCTTTCAGCAAAGAAAACCACAAACTGCCAGCCTGACCGTATGCGCTTTGGTCCCCTTCACGGGAAACAGCGAGGGGCGGTAGCGTGTCAAGGAACCGACAAAGAGAGATATTCATGGAAAATCCAGCCATCCTGTTACGTCGTCTGAACCCTTACTGTGCCCGGGCCATGGAGGGTGCGGCTTCTCTGTGCCAGACCCGCGCCCATGCAGATATCCTGCCTGAGCACTGGCTGCTGAAACTGCTGGAGCAGGGGGAGGGGGATCTCACCGTGCTGGCCCGTCGCTACGAATGGGATATGGATACCATCTGGCAGGATTTGCTGTGCTGGCTGGACAAGCAGCCGCGCTCAGTACGTCAGCGCCCGCAGCTGTCTGACACTATTCAAACGCTGATGCAGCAAGCCTGGCTGTTGGCTTCACTCGCTGGAGAAGAGCAAATCCGCAGTGTGCATCTGCTGATGGCACTGGTGGATAAGCCAAAACTGGCGCGCTGTGATGGTCTGTGGCCGTTACTGACGCTCGGCCAGAGTCAGCTTGAGCGTCTTCGTCCGCTGTTGGATACGCAGTCGGATGAACGTCCGGAGGTTCAGCAGGAAGCGAAGCTGGCACAGAGCCATGGCGGCGAGGTCGAATTCGTTGGCCGCCCGGTTGGCGCGGGGGGGAAAGACGACGAACTGACCCCGGCGCTACAGAACGCGCTGGATAAATTCACCCTCGATATCACCGCCAAAGCGAAAGAGGGCAAGATTGACCCGGTGTTCGGCCGCGATACCGAAATCCGTCAAATGGTCGATATTCTCTCGCGTCGCCGCAAGAACAACCCCATTCTGGTCGGTGAACCGGGTGTCGGTAAAACCGCGCTGGTTGAGGGCCTGGCGCTGCGTATTGCCGAAGGCAACGTCCCGGAGTCCCTCAAATTGGTGAGCCTACGTACCCTCGACCTGGGCCTGTTGCAGGCGGGCGCAGGCGTGAAAGGCGAGTTCGAACAGCGTCTGAAAAACGTCATTGATGCCGTGCAGCAGTCACCCATCCCGATTTTGCTGTTTATCGATGAGGCCCACACCATTATCGGTGCTGGCAACCAGGCAGGGGGCGCAGATGCGGCCAACCTGCTGAAACCGGCGCTGGCTCGTGGCGAACTGCGCACCATTGCCGCTACCACCTGGAGTGAATACAAACAGTACTTCGAGCGCGATGCCGCTCTGGAACGCCGTTTTCAGATGGTGAAGGTCGACGAGCCGGATGATGTCACCGCGTGCCTGATGCTGCGTGGCCTGAAATCCCGCTACGCCGAACACCATAATGTGCATATCACCGACAATGCGGTGCGTGCCGCGGTCACATTATCCCGCCGTTACCTGACCGGCCGCCAGCTGCCGGACAAAGCTGTCGACCTGTTGGATACCGCCGCCGCGCGTGTGCGGATGAGCCTCGACACCGTGCCGGAACAAATTGTGCGCCTGAAAGCGCAACTGACCGCGCTGGCGCTGGAGGAGCAGGCGCTGCTGGAAGATATTGCGGCAGGTAGCAACCGTCATGGTGACCGTCTGAGTGCCATTGAACAACAGCGTGCACCGCTGGAAAGCACTCTGCAGCAGTTGGAAATCCGCTTCACTGATGAAAAACGGCTGGCACAGCAGTTGATGACCAGCCGTCAGGACATCAGCCAGCAGGCTGAGATTTCCGACCTGCAACAGCAGCTCGAACAGGCACAACAGGGTGATGTGCTGGTTCAGGTGGATGTGGACACCCGCACGGTTGCCAACGTGATTGCCGACTGGACCGGCGTGCCGCTGTCTTCCCTGATGAAAGACGAGCAGACCGAACTGCTGACGCTCGAAAACGAAATCGGCAAACGTGTCGTCGGTCAGGATGTGGCGCTTGAAGCCATTGCCCAGCGCCTGCGTGCGGCGAAAACTGGACTGACGTCAGAGAATGGTCCACAGGGTGTGTTCCTGCTGGTTGGCCCGAGTGGCGTCGGTAAGACTGAAACCGCACTGGCGCTGGCGGATGTGCTGTATGGCGGTGAGAAGTCACTGATTACCATCAACCTGTCCGAGTACCAGGAGCCGCACACTGTTTCCCAGTTGAAAGGCTCACCACCGGGCTACGTGGGTTACGGTCAGGGCGGCATCCTCACCGAAGCCGTGCGCAAGCGTCCGTACAGCGTGGTGCTGCTCGATGAAGTGGAAAAAGCTCACTGCGACGTCATGAACCTGTTCTACCAGGTGTTCGACCGCGGCTTTATGCGTGACGGCGAAGGCCGTGAAATCGACTTTCGCAATACAGTTATTCTGATGACCTCGAACCTCGGCAGTGACCATCTGATGCAACTGCTCGATGAGCAGCCGGACGCGACCGAGGGCGACCTGCACGAACTGCTGCGTCCGGTTTTGCGCGACCATTTCCAGCCGGCACTGCTGGCCCGCTTCCAGACGGTGATTTATCGTCCGCTGAGTGAGCCGGCCATGCGCACCATCGTGGAGATGAAGCTCGCACAGGTCAGTAAGCGTCTGAATCGTCACTACGGCCTGACCACACACATTGACGAGAGCCTGTATGACGCACTCACTGCTGCCTGCCTGCTGCCGGACACCGGCGCGCGCAACGTCGACAGCCTGCTCAACCAGCAAATCCTGCCGGTGCTGAGCCAGCAGTTGCTGGCCCACATGGCGGTGAAACAGAAGCCACGCAGCCTGACGCTGGAATGGAGTGAGGAAGAAGGGATTGGGCTTGAGTTTTATTAACAGGCTTATCTAAAAGGTAACAATTATGGACAGCGCAAAAGAGATTGCCAGAGATATGCTTGAGGCCATAAATGTTGATGAGGCCGGGTTTATCGGCGCTGTGGTGAAAGGCATTATTTCCTTACCCGTCAGCCTTGCCTATCTTGGCTATGATTTTATAGACACTGAACACCACAGAGAGATTCAAGGTGATAAATTTCGGTTAGCAGCGCTGGTTAAAAAAATAACCTTTAACGATGAAACTATCTATAAGGTTATTAAACCCTTTATAG
>NZ_JANEWL010000182.1:0-3097 GCF_028069815.1 Citrobacter sp. Awk 2 | reverse complement strand
GGGTTTATTATCTGTCATTCCAAAAGCGTCCAACAGATATTTCATCACTGATGATAAAAATGAAAGAGAAGTCCGCTGGCGGATATTCCTACGTAAATGAAAGTAAGAGTCAGCACATTTTCTGATGAATATTGTATTATCACTTGCCGCCATGAACGTTATGTTCATCATCAAAACAATTGTTTGTTAAATGTTATTTAGAGTATATGAAAATGAAAAAAATCTTACTTCCTCTTCTAGGCCTGTTTTTTACTGTGAGCGTTCAGGCAGCAACATTTACCGATGGCAAAGAATATATTTCACTTGAAAAGCCAGTTGCGTCAGCGCCCGCTGCGCTTAAGTTTTTTTCATTTTATTGCCCTTCATGCTACCAGTATGATGAAGTTCTGGAAGTCACTGATAATGTGAAAAAAGCATTACCTACTGATGTCAAACTCACTGAGTATCACGTCGATTTCTTAGGCCCGTTGGGGCCGGAGATGACACACGCCTGGTCTGTCGCTATGCTGTTAAACGTGGAAGATAAAGTAAAACCTTTACTGTTTGATGCCGTGCAGAAAAAACAAACTGTTAAAACAGCAGATGATATCCGCAATGTATTTATCCGCGCTGGTGTCAGTGCAAACGACTATGATGCTGCGTGGAATAGCTTTGCCGTAAAATCATTAACGGCGAAGCAACAGGAGTTGGCTAAAGCGGTAGACCTGAAAGGTGTACCGGCTATCTTTATCAAGGGTAAATATATGATTAACCCGAAAGGATTAAAATCAGATAACGTTAACGCTTTTGTCCAGAACTACGCTGAGACCGTTCGTTTTCTTTTTTCCAAGCCTTGATAAGCCGTTAATATTACTGACGCACCATCAACAAGAGCCAGAGCCTGTTCTGGCTCTTGTTCCTACAGGCGGAATTATTGACAGTTAACTGTCATATACGCTGGCAGAACCTTATTCAGAAGCGTAATCCTTCAAAACAGTGGCAACACGTATTCTGTAGTATGAAAAAATCAACTGCTTACCCTCCTGCTGTGCGGCCTGATGCCTGACGTTGCATTTCCACCTGAGCACTGCATCTTCATCCTCCCACCATGAAAGTGACAGCATTTTCCCGGGCGTATAAATGCTCTGAAATCGTTCGATAGAAATGAACCCAGGGATCTCTGCCAACAACGGCTTCAGCTCTGAGGCCAGTTGAAGATATCGCTCTCCTGTCTGAGGATACACATCTGCTTCAAAAATAACGGCGATCATTCAGTATCTCTCCCTTGTTAATTTCAGCCACTCTATTGCCGGATTAAATGCGATGCTTCGCTCAACAACGAACAGTCTGGTGAAAAGGAGAATGTGAGTGTGATAGGTAAATAAACAAGCAGGCTCACCACATTAGCCGGTGACCCTTTTATGACCTGCGCCCCCCTTTTTCATGGTTGGCATTCGTGCCTATCAGGATTACCCTAAACTTAACGGTGATACCTTTTGAGAGGGATTGCCTTCTTCATGTGTTGATTTACACGAGAGAACGCTATGGAATTAAAGGATTATTACGCCATTATGGGCGTGAAGCCGACAGACGATCTCAAGACAATCAAGACCGCCTACCGTCGTCTCGCGCGAAAATACCATCCCGATGTCAGCAAAGAAACCGACGCTGAAGCCCGTTTTAAAGAAGTTGCCGAAGCCTGGGAAGTACTGAGCGATGAACAGCGACGCGCCGAATACGACCAGTTGTGGCAGCATCGCAACGACCCGCAGTTTAATCGTCAGTTCCGGCAAGGAGAAGGTCAACGCTACAACGCTGAAGATTTCGACGATATCTTCTCTTCAATTTTTGGCCAGCACGCACATCAGTCACGGCAGCGCCACGCCAGTCGCGGACATGATATTGAAATTGAGGTCGCCGTTTTCCTCGAAGAAACCCTTGCTGAGCATAGCCGCACCATCAGTTACAATCTGCCGGTGTACAATGCATTTGGCATGATCGAGCGGGAAATCCCCAAAACCCTCAACGTTAAGATCCCGGCCGGTGTCGGCAATGGGCAGCGCATTCGCCTGAAAGGTCAGGGAACCCCTGGTGAAAACGGTGGCCCGAACGGTGATTTGTGGCTGGTGATTCATATCGCACCGCATCCGCTGTTTGATATTGTTAATCAGGATCTGGAGGTTGTCGTTCCGCTCGCCCCATGGGAAGCCGCATTGGGCGCAAAAGTGACTGTACCAACACTCAAAGAGAGTATTTTGCTGACCATCCCCGCAGGAAGCCAGGCTGGACAGCGATTACGTATCAAAGGCAAAGGTCTGGTCGGTAAAAAACATACTGGCGACCTGTACGCGGTCATCAAAATCGTGATGCCGCCGAAACCTGACGACAACAGCGCCGCCTTGTGGCAACAGCTGGCGGATGCGCAGAAGTCCTTTGATCCGCGTAAAGAGTGGGGGAAAGCATAATGGCTAACGTGACCGTTACCTTTACCATTACCGAGTTTTGTCTGCATACCGGTGTTTCTGCAGAGGAACTGAATGAAATTGTCGGTTTAGGGGTAATCGAACCCCGTGAAGATGAGACCTTTGATGACCATGCGCTGACCGTGGTGCAACGCGCACTGCGTCTGCGCCATGAACTGGCGCTTGACTGGCCAGGAATTGCCGTCGCACTGACCCTGCTCGAGGAGAACGCGCAACTGCGGCAGGAAAACCGCCTTTTGCGCCAACGCCTGTCCCGATTTATTAGCCATCCGTGAATATATTAAGGGTGCGGCGTTGAGCCGCACCTACAGATTTGCAGGGCGTATTTTTTATAAAGAACCCAACTCATCAGATTCGATTTCTCAGCTACGGATTGTTGAGCTCAATACCCGCCCGGCAGATATTCAGAAAAACTGCGGATATCGGCCCCCCCTTCACGCCCTGACCGTACAAAAATTCCGGCAGAAATTTTACAGCCCGGTTTTCGTAACCAGAACGAAACCGGGGTGCGTCTGTCTGGCCTGCAGTTTTTTCAGAAAGTGTGATTTTGCTGACATGATGTTATCTGGCCTTTCACGCTGGAGAGAAAAAAGAAGAGTCATATCCTGGAGGTATTCCCGAGATACTGCTGTTGC
>NZ_JANEWL010000181.1:0-3199 GCF_028069815.1 Citrobacter sp. Awk 2 | reverse complement strand
GTAGGTGATACTTGCGTGAGCAAGATTGAAGACATGTGAATATGGAGGAGTTATGTTGCCAGGACGCTGCAAGAACGCAATTATTATTAGTAAATTACCTATCATACAAACTGGGCTTAAAGGGGTAATGCAGGCGCATTTCTCCGATTACAAACTGACCTACTGCCGCTCCGTAGAAGAACTGACATTGCTGCAACTGCGGCGTTCAGATCTGGTCATCGCTGATTTAACCGGAGATTGTAGCCATCCGCGTTCGATCTGCGAACAATATTATTCTTTGTTACCCCAATACCGTGATATTCACTGGGTCTTTCTCGTTTCTCGAAATTATTATCCTGTGGCCGTTGAGTTGCTGATGTGTCCAATCAGTACGCTTTTATCCGATGCCGAACCGATCGACAGTTTAGTAAATGCTATTGATGCGGGGAATGTTTATGCTGACAGAATTAGCCCGGTATTGCTCTCTCCGGTAATAACACCAGAAAGACAGGATCCTAGCGTACATTCAATTATTCTGACGCTATCTGAACGGAAAGTGCTACGGCTTCTGGGAAAGGGCTGGGGGATTAATCAGATTGCCACATTACTTAAAAAAAGTAATAAGACCATCAGCGCCCAGAAAAATAGTGCGATGCGTCGTCTGTCAATACACAGCAATGCGGAGATGTATGCCTGGATAAATAGTTCTCAAGGAGCACGAGAATTGAATCTACCTTCAGTTTATGGAGAGACCACGGAATGGAAGACAGAAGTATCAAAAGAAATGTCGCACTGGTAGAAAAGTGTGTAATGAGCAGTGTGGGTATTTATAATTTATTTAATGCCAGACCGAATAACCAATACCGACTCCATCCCTTTTCACGACAGCCAGCCTTCAGCCAGGCGATGTCACAGACGTCATTTTCCGCGGTTATTTTTTCACTTTCCGCGAAAAGAACCGATCGCCGCACCGGTCTGGCTTACCTGACGGAGCTGGCGGTGAAACACCCTCGCATCAAGCGAGTAGTCATTGCCGATGATGATGATGAGGCGCGGTTAATTGGCTCGCTGTCACCATCACCACTGGATGCCGTGATTAGCAAAGCATCCACGCTGAGTGTGTTACAGGAAGAATTATTTGCAGCGCTGGAGTGTGTCAGAGGGGAAACAGAGGATACAAAAAAACTCTGGTATATCAATCAATGTCGCATGCTTAGCCCAACCGAGCGCGAAATTCTGCGCTATATGTCGAATGGCTATTCGATGCTGCAGATTGCGATTGAGCTTGAGCGAAACATTAAAACGATTCGCGCGCATAAATTTAATGTGATGTCCAAACTGGGTGTGAGTTCGGATGCCGGGTTACTGGACGCTGCCGATATTCTGTTGCATGTACGCTCTGCAGAACCGTCATCTTTTCGTCGTACTGCCCCGTTATGGCGCGCTTGAGAAAAGGTGTATCAGCTTAGTTATTGGCATGGAAAGGCACATCGATCACTGGCACACATCAACCCAGGTCGCCGCAGTCAGTTCTGCTATCCTCTCTGGCGTGATGCGAACCGCGCTATGAGTGGCTCCAGCCGCAGGGAGCACTTCAGTGTAGTGTTTCAACGAGACATCACAGTACACCGATATTGGTGTCTCCAGGCCGAAAGGACATACGCCTCCCACGGGATGGCCTGTTGCGATGACCACTTCATCGCTACTCAGCATGCGCGCTTTGGCACCAAACGTATTTTTCAGTTTTTTATTATCGAGGCGCGCATCTCCTCTGGCGACGACCAGGATAATGTCGTTTTTCACCTTTAGTGACAGCGTTTTTGCTATCTGCCCTGGTTCGACGTTATGGGCTTTTGCGGCCAGATCGACGGTGGCGGTGCTTTGATCTAATTCGATGATTTCAATATCTGGCGCATGTTGCGCAAAAAACTGCCGCACTGATTGCAAACTCACTCTTTTCTCCCTCTCGCTTATCCGCAGCCCTGTATAGCAGAAAACCGCCTGGCGTAATTTGTCATAGGCGAAGCGTTACTGTAAATATTTTATTGTAACAACATAGCAACATCGGCAGTTTTTCGATCACCTTCACAATCAAAGAAACCGGTTACAGTAACCGGTTGCAGAATGTTGAAATGGCGATTAATACTGAAGCTGTCACTTCCTCTGTATCACATAATAAGAGCCATCTATGAAACTTAACTTTAATAGCGGTAGCGCTGGCGTTCCTCCCGGCACGGTTGCGAAAAGTGGTAACGGGCCTTACGTGGTGGTGTTGATACCAGCACATTTACAGGGTTTTGCACAACAGGAGAGCGGCTATGTCTACTAACCATGCTGTGTTTAATGTGATTTTCCGCTTTGTTGAAAACTACGTTAGCCCTGTCGCCGGACGCATTTCTTCACAACGTCATGTGATGGCAATACGTGATGGTTTCATTTCGGCAATGCCGTTTATGATTGTAGGATCTTTTCTGCTGGTTTTTGCCTATCCTCCTTTTTCGCCGGATACCACCTGGGGATTTGCCCGCGCATGGCTGGATCTGGCAAAACAATTTGAAGGCCAGATACTCACGCCGTTTGATATGACGATGGGGATCATGTCGGTCTATATATGTGCCGCCATTGCTTACAATCTGGGTAAACACTATGTGAAGTCGTATCAGCTGGATCCGTTTATGTGCGCGATGCTGTCCATCATGGCGTTTTTACTGATTGCTGCACCGAAAACCAAAGGTTCGATGCCGGTTGATAGCCTGGGAGGGACGGGGATTTTCACCGCGATCCTCGTGGCGATTTATTGCGTTGAGATGATGCGGTTCCTAAAGGCACACAACATCGGGATCCGCTTACCCGATCAAGTGCCGCCGATGATCAAAAACTCATTTGATCTCCTGATCCCAGTGCTGGTTGTGGTATTGACGCTGTACCCGCTGAGCCTGGTGATACAGTCGCAGTTTGATATGCTGATCCCTCAGGCCATTATGGCAATCTTTAAACCGCTGGTGTCTGCTGCCGATTCTCTTCCGGCGATACTGCTGGCGGTATTGATAGGCCACCTGCTGTGGTTTGCCGGGATTCACGGGGCGGCGATTGTGTCCGGGATGCTGCAAATGTTCTGGCTGACCAACCTCGGCATGAATCAATCGGCGTTGGCGCAGGGGGCTCCTTTGCCGCATATCTTTATGGAAGCGTTCTGGACGTTCTTCATCGTGGTGGGGGG
>NZ_JANEWL010000180.1:0-3893 GCF_028069815.1 Citrobacter sp. Awk 2 | reverse complement strand
AGTATACAGTATTTTTATATTATGAGAAGCCTGCACCCGTCCCGAAAAATGACAAATCCATGATGAATGCCAGACGGGATTATGCCCCCCTAATGTGAAGGGCGAAAACCCCCTTAATGAACGACGGGAGCAGGTTGTTGGCGCAAAGACGTCACCTTCTTCTGTTTATCCAGTTTGTTCACCAGCGGCTGCACAATTTTCTCTCCGTGCTGGCCAAAATATTGATACAGCGTGTCAGAGGCACTTTGCGTCAACACCATGATTTCAATGCGTCGGTTACCTGCACTTTCAGGATTCTTGGCATCCAGCAGCATTTGATCGGCCATCGCGCTAACCTGCATCACTTTACTCTGAGGCATTCCGGCATCCTCCAGCACACGACGGGCCGACAGTGCACGGTCGCCGGAGAGATTCCAGTTGTTATAGACATTGCTCTTGTAACTCATCGCGTCCGTATGGCCGGTAATGATGAGTTTGTTGTCCAGTGAATCAAACACCGGGGCCAGTTCTACCAGCAGCGCGTTAAAAAAGGGCGTAATTCTGGCGCTACCCCGTTCAAACATATTCCGGTTCTGGTCGTCTTTAATCAATACGCGTAGCCCCTGGGGCACAATCTCCATCTCCAGGTTGGCTTCCATATGCGCATTCCTCGCAATCACGCTAATGTCGGTTGCCAACTCACCCAACTCGCTCGCCGATTTTTTCTTTAGCAGGGCCGTTTTCTCATTCACATCACGCGCTTTCTTTTCTGTTTCTGCGCTCACCGTTGCCGTCTCTTTCGGTGCAGCTGTCTTCTCTTTATCCAGATTCGCGCGGGTGATACTTTGATTTTTCGTCGTAGAAGGTAGAGGTTGCTTGCCAATCTTATTCAGTGGCGCAAGCCCACCGCCGTTAAAGATGGATTGACCATGCAAGGCCGCCACGATGTTTTCTCGTTCTGATTTACTGACGCTGTTTACAATCAACTTCATTGTGGTAACCAAAGGCGCAGAGCGAATCTCCGAGGTTTCTGCCCGCTTTACGCTGGACGCCATGCCCGGTAAGCAGATGGCGATCGATGCCGATCTGAATGCCGGGCTTATCAACCAGCAACAGGCGCAGACTCGCCGTAAAGATGTCGCCAGCGAGGCCGATTTCTACGGTGCAATGGACGGCGCTTCAAAATTCGTACGCGGGGATGCCATCGCCGGGATGATGATACTGGCGATCAACCTGATTGGCGGTGTCTGCATCGGAATCTTTAAATACGATTTAAGTGCCGAGGCGGCCTTCCAGCAATACGTGTTGATGACCATCGGTGACGGCCTGGTCGCGCAAATCCCGTCTCTGCTGCTATCGACGGCTGCGGCAATCATCGTGACGCGCGTCAGCGATAATGGCGATATTGCTTCCGACGTTCGCACACAACTGTTGGCCAGCCCTTCCGTGCTGTATACCGCCACCAGCATTATGTTCGTGCTGGCGGTGGTACCAGGGATGCCGCACTTCCCGTTTCTGATTTTCAGCGGGCTGCTCGGGTTTACCGCCTGGCGTATGAGCAAACGACCGAAAGTCGCAGAAACTGAAGAGAAGAGTCTCGAAACGCTGAACAAAGCCATCGCCGAAACCAGCGAACTGCAGGTCAGTTGGGAGACTATTCCGCTGATTGAACCCATTAGCCTGAGTCTGGGCTACAAGCTGGTGTCGCTGGTGGATAAATCGAAAGGCAATCCGCTGACCCAACGCATTCGCGGCGTACGGCAAGTTATCTCCGATAACAACGGCGTGTTGCTACCAGAAATTCGTATTCGCGAAAACTTCAGGCTGAAACCCACGCAGTACGCCATTTTTATCAACGGAATCAAAGCCGATGAAGCAGATATCCCCGCAGATAAGCTGATGGCGCTCCCCTCCAGTGAGACCTATGGCGAGATTGATGGTGTGTTAGGTAACGATCCGGCTTACGGGATGCCCGTCACCTGGATTCAACCGGCGCAGAAAGCAAAAGCGCTCAATATGGGTTATCAGGTTATCGATAGCGCCAGTGTGATTGCGACACATGTGAATAAAGTCATCCGCAACTACATCCCTGACCTGTTTAACTACGACGATATTACACAATTGCATAATCGCCTCTCCTCGATGGCACCGCGGCTGGCTGAAGATCTCAGTGCTGCATTGAACTATAGCCAGCTGTTGAAGGTGTACCGGGCACTGCTTATTGACGGTGTTTCATTGCGCGATATCGTCACGATCGCCACTGTACTGGTCGCCAGTAGTGCCGTTACCAAGGATCATATTTTGTTAACCGCTGATATCCGTCTCGCGCTGCGCCGTAGCATTACCCACCCGTTTGTGCGCAAAGATGAGCTGGCGGTATACACGCTGAATAATGAGCTGGAGAACTTGCTGGCGAATGTGGTGAATCAGGCTCAGCAAAGCGGCAAAGTGGTGCTCGATAGCGTACCGGTCGATCCGAATATGCTCAATCAATTCCAGACCACTATGCCGCAGATTAAAGAACAGATGAAAGCCGCGGGTAAAGAGCCGGTACTGCTGGTCGCCCCGCAGCTACGTCCTCTGCTCGCGCGCTATGCGCGCCTGTTCGCACCCGGACTGCAAGTACTGTCGTATAACGAAGTACCGGACGAACTGGAATTAAACATTATGGGAGCGTTGAGCTAACGTAAACCCAGGGCGGCAACTTAAGTCTTAACTTACTTTGTCGCTTTATTACATTACGTAAGAAATACAGGCAATTGATGGGATCGCATTACACTTACAGGGACTGAAATGTAATGGCACGGAAGCAGGCTGAAAAAATGGTGCCTCACGAACCGGGGCATCGTCGTTATTCCCGACAATGGCTAACGTTTATGGAGTTTGTCCATCGGCAGGAGGAGGCGAGCACATCCCCCCGCCAAAAACATCGACCGAAACGTAAAGAGCAGGCTTCCGCCACGTATTTACTGTTTGAACTGTGCGAGTTGCTCTTCGTCGGCGTACTGATCTTTGCTTTTATGACGTTACTCCTGCTGATTATGAATTAAAGAATCGTATTCTCCGTAAGAATACGCCGGGCGCCGAGGTAATGGTCTTGCCAAAACGCATCAGATAAATGACTTACCCGAATACTTTCTCCCGTGCGTGGTGATTCAATAAACTGATCCTGCCCCAAATAGACGCCCATATGATCGGCAATATCCCGACTGTGAATGTGAAAGAACACGAGATCACCACGACGAAGATCGCGATCAGCCACAATCGTTGCCCGTCGATAGTGGTACATTTCGTTCGCCGTGCGGGGCAACTTTGCTGCCAGTATTTTGTTGTAGGCGTAAAAAATCAGTCCACTGCAGTCAAACCCGGCATCCGGATTGGTACCTCCCCACAGATAGGGCTTTCCCAACTGCTGCTCAAGACGATGGATAGCCACTTCAGTGATGTTGTGCAAATGATCGCTGCTAAGAAAATGTGCGTTCTCGGCGAGCGCCTGCCAATGATGATCGCTGGCTTTAAGCGGCCCGGGAAACCATTCCGGGTGCTGTTTAATCAGCGTCCTGTTTTGCTGGCGTAGCGCGCTTTTACTTTGCGCATTGCCTTCCACCACATAACTTGCCTGCTTTTTTACCTGCGCGTGGTACAGCTTCAGCAGCCGGGCGCGGTTACGCATGCGCATTTGCGCCGCATAGCTTAAATGGGCGTCAGATAAGAGGGGCTGAACTTTGGCGACAGACGGTGAGGACAACACAACACACAAAGACAGCAGGCCCGGCAAAATACGTCGGGACGCAGAGACAAAAGACATGAAAAAAGAGTACCGAGGCAAACACGTTCAGCGCAGTCTAGCGCGATGGCCTGACAATCCGTTTTAATATTCGATTATTAAATAATTATTTTTTAGAATTCAATAT